>JAPOPM010000162.1 GCA_026712905.1 Deltaproteobacteria bacterium | reverse complement strand
TATTGTGAGCTCGCAGCCAGCTTCGCAACGTCTCCTCCTGAGCTGCGGTAATCGGCAATCGTGAGGCAGTTTTCCACATGACCCCGATCTTATACGATGTCCGTATTGTTGTAAAGCTATTTGTGAGACACTACACTAGTCTACCGATTGTGGCTGCGGGGTCTACCGCGACATCTGCCCTGCTCGCTGGCAACGTCTTTCTGGCGACAGCCAACCCCGCTACCTTGATGCAGATCGGCACCGGTGTCGGTTCGGCCGTGATGGGGCCGGGAGGGATTATCGCTCAGGCGCCGTTTGTTGCGGCAAGTAGTGCCATTCTGCCAGTTGTCGCGCCTGTCATACTCTTCACCACCGTGTCATCAATGATGATCTGCGCTCGCCTGGACCAGATTCGCAGTTCTCTGGACCAATTGGCGAAGGCGGTGGAGCAATTGCTCGTCCATCAGACCGCAAATGACTACGCTACTCTTGTCAGCGCGTTGGGACGACTGCGGGATGTTTCCGAAGAGTTCGACGGATGCCGGCGTTTCACGGATGATATGAGGATGCGCTTGGCACTGGCGGAAAGCGACCTGAACTTGTTGCACCACAAATACGCTTTTCTTTTGAAGAGGCCTGTTGGAGCCGAGTTCGAGGCCAATCTAGCGCCGTCCAATATCGAGTTCTTCACTGCCGCCAGTCTTGCGGATATCCAGATCGACCATCTCCGGTTGAAGCTGGCTCTTCAGGACAATCCGGATGATGCCCGCAGAAGGTTCTCCGCGTTAACTTCACGGATAGACGACTACGAAAAGTCCTTCAGAGATCTCTTGAAGAAAGACTCGATCGAAGAATACCGCAAGCGTCTGCAGAACTCTGTTGGCCGCATGGGGTGGTGGAAAAGGAACGTTTTTCGGCGGAGAACCCGCATGGAAAGAGAGGCTGAGATAGACAGGATTCAGTCAGGGCCAGAGCGCAGTCTCGTAACGTTGCGGCCCTATATATCGAAATGCTTGGACGACCTTGCCTCACTGAAGGATGTTGGGCAGAAACAAGCGATCATCTATTATCGAGAGAATGGCGGGCGCGGGGACTTGAAGGCTTACTACACCAGTGATTGGCAGTTGCAAGAGCAGCCCCAGACAAAGACCACCGGCAAGTGAGCGGCAATGACAAGCCCCAATCAAACTCCTGAACAGGCCGCGCGGGACAAGATCGACGGAATGTTGTCCCAGTCGGGATGGGTCGTTCAGGACAAGAAGAAGATCGACTTCAGCGCGGGCCTCGGAGTCGCGGTCCGCGAGTATCAGACCGATGTCGGCCCGGCCGACTACGTTCTCTTCGTCGACAAGAAGCCGGTGGGGGTCGTCGAGGCCAAGCCGGAAGATTGGGGCGAGAAGATCACTACGGTGGAGGAGCAATCCGCGGCCTACGCTGCGGCTCGGCTCAAGTGGGTGAACAACCAGGAGCCGCTGCCGTTCGTCTACGAGTCGACCGGCGTGTTGACCCGTTTCACCGACGGGCGCGATCCCAAGCCCCGCTCCCGCGAAGTGTTCGGCTTTCCCCGGCCGGAGACCGTACAGGACTGGCGCGCCCAGCCGGCCTCGCTCCGCAAGCGGCTCCAGGGACTTCCGGAGTTGGACCCGGCCGGCCTGCGGGCGTGCCAGGTCAACGCCATCGAGAAGCTGGAGACGTCCTTCAAGGATGATCGCCCGCGCGCTCTCATCCAGATGGCCACCGGCTCGGGCAAGACCTACACCGCCATCACATCCATTTACCGGCTCCTCAAGCACGCCGACGCTAAGCGGGTCCTTTTCCTGGTGGACACCAGGAACCTGGGCGAGCAGGCCGAGCAGGAATTCATGGCCCACCTGCCTGGCGACGACAACCGCCAATTCACTGAGCTCTACAACGTCCAGCGGCTTAGGTCGTCCTACGTCGCGGGGGACAGCCAAGTCTGCATCAGCACCATCCAGCGGGTGGCGTCAGAATTCAACTCGAAACTTCTTTCGTTTTGGGCCAATACGTTTGGACAACGGTATTTCGACAAGGCAGGCAAACAGACGACGAATCTTGCTTCGATTAACAAGACGGTCCTCAGTCAGTTTCCGGTGCCTCTGATCCCATACGCCGAGCAAGAAGAGATCTGCACGCAGATCGATCGGTCCATGATGAGCTTGGATGCACAAGAACGGGAGATCGCTCGCGCACGTGGTATGGCTGACTTGCTTCGCCAATCCATTCTGAAGAAAGCCTTCTCCGGACAACTGGTCGCCCAAGACCCTAGCGATGAGCCCGCCGGGGTCTTACTTGCGAAGATCCGTGCAACGAGGGCACAGGCTGGCAAGAACGGAGCCGCCGCCAGAGGGGACCGAACAAGATACCGAACAAGATACCGAACATGAGACCGGGCAAGTCACCGGGCAAGTCGAACAACTGGTCGTGGCCCTCACGGGAGAGATGAGGCGCGCCGAATTGCAGGCGGCGTTGAGCTTGACTCACCGGGACTACTTCACCGCGGCATATCTCCGCCCCGCCCTCGAAGCCGGCCTGATCGAAATGACGCGCCCCGACACACCAACCAGCCGGAACCAGCGTTATCGGCGCACCGCCGCCGGCGAAGCCCTGGCGCGACGAACCAGGGCCAAGGACTCCCGCGCATGAACACCGCCCATATCGTCTCCAAAGTCTGGAGCTTCTGCACCACCCTGCGCGACGACGGCGTGGGCTATGACGACTACCTAGAACAGCTCACCTACCTGATCTTTCTCAAGATGGCGGACGAGTACGGGCAGCCGCCGCGCAATCGTGACGTGGGCATCCCGGCCGAGTACAACTGGACGAGTCTGAGGTCCAAGCGGGGCGCGGAACTGGAGAGCCACTACGTCACGCTTCTTCGTGAGCTTGGCGCCAGGACCGGCATGTTGGGGCAGATCTTCACCAAGGCTCAGAACAAGATCCAGGACCCGGCGAAACTGTACCGCCTCATCGACATGGTGGACGCCACCGAGTGGGTCACCATGGTCGCCGACATCAAGGGTGACATCTACGAGGGCCTGTTGGAGAAGAACGCCGAGGACACGAAGTCGGGTGCGGGACAGTATTTCACGCCGCGCGCCCTGATCCGCGCCATGGTGGAATGCGTGCGGCCCGAACCCCGCAAGCTCATCGCCGACCCCGCCTGCGGCACGGGCGGGTTCTTTCTGGCGGCCTACGACTTCCTCACCAACCAGGACAACTTCAAGCTGGACCGGCAACAGAACGCGTTCCTCAAGCACGAGACGTTTCACGGCAACGAGATCGTCGCCAATACCCGTCGCCTGTGCCTGATGAACATGCTCCTCCACAACATCGGCGAGATCGACGGCGGCGCGCCCATATCGTCCAACGACGCGCTGGTGGCTGATTCGGGGCAGCGTTTCGACTACGTGTTCGCCAACCCGCCCTTTGGCAAGAAGAGCTCCATGAGCTTCACCAACGAGGAAGGGGAGCAGGAGACGGACGACCTGACCTACAACCGGCAGGATTTCTGGGCAGCCACGTCCAACAAGCAGCTCAATTTTGTGCAGCACATCCGGACCATGCTCAAGACCGACGGCCGCGCCGCGGTCGTGGTGCCGGACAACGTGCTGTTCGAGGGCGGCGCCGGCGAAACCATCCGGAAGAAACTGCTGGACAACACCGACCTGCATACCATCCTCCGCCTGCCCACCGGCGTGTTCTACGCCCAGGGGGTCAAGGCCAACGTGATCTTCTTCGA
The DNA here is from genome assembly GCA_026712905.1 of Deltaproteobacteria bacterium. Lineage (NCBI taxonomy): Bacteria > Pseudomonadati > Myxococcota > Myxococcia > Deltaproteobacteria bacterium. Next base: position 16,910 of record JAPOPM010000162.1, on the reverse strand, counting down.
CAAGAGGGCGCGGGATCGCCAGCCCTGCACTTCCGTTGACAAAACGCACACATTAGACGACGATTGTTTCGTGGAGTTTCGCTTTGACTGGAACCTGGAGAAGAACCAGCAACTCATTGAGCAACGGGGTATCTCATTCGAGCGCGTCGTTTCCGTGATCGAGCAGGGCGGTGTGGTGGATGTCTTGGATCATCCGAATCAGCAGCGGTACCGGGGCCAGAGAGTCTATGTTGTGGACATCGACGGGTACCTGCATCTCGTGCCCTTCGTAACGTCCGCCGACGGGTCAAGGTTTTTGAAGACGATTATCCCGAGCCGGAAGGCGACTCGGGATCACAAGAGGGGGCGATCATCGTGAAGTACCGATTGGACGCTGAAGAACGGGAGATTTTGGAGCGTTTCGAGCGCGGCGAGGTGACGACCGCTCCCGGAGCTGAGCGTGAGAAGGAGACTGCACGGCAAGCGGCCCGCAATACCTTCAACAAGACCCGTAGAGTCAATCTGCGGGTTACCGAACGCGACTTCAACCTCGCGCACGCGCGTGCGCGGGAAGAAGGCATCCCCTACCAGACCCTGTTGTCGAGCGTCATTCACAAGTACCTTTCCGGAAGGCTGACCGAGAAGAGTTAACGAGCGTCATCATCGCGAACGTTTTCGCAGGAGGGAGTTGGCAGCGCCTCATCGCCGGTGCTGCCGCCAGCCCTTCCTCACCATGGACCCATCCCCACTCGTCCTCGTCACCGGCGCCACCGGCTACATCGGCGGCAGACTGGCTCCCCGCCTCCTCGCCGAGGGCCATCGCGTCCGTGTCCTCGCCCGTAGCGCGGCCCGCGTACGCTCACGTTCCTGGGCCGACCAAGTGGAGGTCGTCGAGGGCGACGCGCTCGACCGGGACACCCTGGCGCGAGCCCTCGCTGGCGTGGACTGCGCCTACTACCTGATCCACAGCATGGGCAGCGGCGCGGGGTTCCACGCGCTCGACGTGGATGCGGCGCGGCTCTTCGGGCACGCGGCCAGGGAAGCCGGTGTCCGGCGCATCGTCTACCTGGGCGGGTTGGGGGACCCGAGGGCCGACCTTTCGCAACACCTGCGCTCCAGGCAGGAGACGGGGCGGGCGTTGCGGGAGGGCGGGGTGCCGGTGACCGAGTTCCGGGCGGCGGTGATCGTGGGGTCGGGGAGCATCTCGTTCGAAATGATTCGTTATCTGGTGGAGCGGCTCCCGGTGATGGTCTGTCCCCGGTGGGTCTACTCGCGCGTTCAGCCCATCGCGGTGAACGACGTGCTGGACTATCTCGCGGCGGCCTTGAGCAACGTGGCCTCCGCCGGCAAGGTCGTCGAGATCGGCGGACGCGAGGTGACCACTTATCGGGGGATGATGCTGGGCTATGCCCAGGCCCGGGGACTGAGGCGCTGGCTGGTGCCGGTGCCGGTGCTGACGCCGCGCCTGTCTTCCTACTGGGTGCACTGGATCACGCCGATCCCTTCGGGGGTGAGCGGCCCGCTCATCGAGGGGCTTCGGAACGAAGTGGTGGTGACCGACAGCCTGGCCCGGGAGCTGTTTTCGGAGATCGAGCCCCGGACCTATGCCGAAGCCATCGCGGAGGTCATCGACGACCTGGAGCAGGGGCGCATCGAGACCGCCTGGAGCGACGCTCACGGCGCGCCCGTGGCGCCGGATTCCTTCTCTCGGGTGGAAACTCACGAAGGGATGATCTTCGAGCGCCGCATGCGCACGGTGGCCGCGCCCGCCCGGGAGGTGTACCGGGTATTCACCGGCATCGGCGGCGCGCGCGGGTGGTTCCATGCCGACTGGATGTGGCGCATCCGCGGCATGGTGGACCGCCTGCTCGGGGGCGCGGGGCTGCGCCGTGGACGCCGGCATCCGGACGCACTGCGCATCGGCGATGCGCTGGATTTCTGGCGGGTGGAGGCGCTGGAGCCGGGGCGGCTGGTCCGCCTGCGGGCGGAGATGAAGCTGCCGGGCCGCGCTTGGCTCCAGTTCCGGACGTGGGAGACGGAGGACGGCAAGACCCAACTGGAGCAGACCGCGGCGTTCCTTCCCAAGGGCCTGGGCGGCCTGCTTTACTGGTACGGCCTGTACCCGGTCCACGCGCGCATCTTCGACGGGATGGCGCGGGAGATCGCAAGGCGCGCCGAGGCAGGCGGTGCGTCATTGAAACAAGTGGAGGATTGAACATGCGTTTCGGCATCGCGTTCGGCAGCTACCCCTCGGACCTGGATCGCGCGGGGCTTTGCCACGACTTCACGGAACGGGCCCGGGTGGCCCACGCCAGCAACTACGAGGCGCTCTTCGTGGCCCAGCACTACTCCACGGGACCCGACGCGGCCATGCTCCAGTCCCTGCCGTTGCTGTCGTACTTCGCCGGCCTCACCCCCGGCATGTACCTGGGCACGGCGATCTTCCTGCTGCCCATGCACCAGCCGCTGATGGTGGCCGAGTACACCGCCACCGTCGACAACCTGTGCGGCGGCAAGTTCCTCTTCGGCATCGGCCAGGGCTATCGCGAGGTTGAGTTCACCTCCATGGGCGTGCCTCTGCGCGAGAAGCGCCCGCGCCTGGAGGAGGGCATCGAGGTGGTGAAGCGGCTGTGGACCGAGGACGAGGTGCACCACCAGGGCCGTTTCTACCGCATCGACGGCGTCACCATCGAGCCCAAGCCGCTACAGAAGCCCCGGCCGCCCATCCTGCTGGGAGCCGACACTTTAGCTACCGTGGCGCGGGTGCCGGCGGTGGCGGACCACTGGATCGCCAGCCGCCGCCACACCAAGACGTTCCTGCGCGAGGCGGTGCCCGCGTACAAGCGCGCCCTGGAGGCGCACGGAAGGCCCTTCGAGGGACTCTACATCTTCCGCGACCTGTGTGTCGCCGACAGCCGCAAGGAAGCGGAAGACCGCATCCGCGAGGGCTACGAGCGGCGCTACGAACGCTATCAGCGCTGGGGCCAGCCGGGCGAGCGCTACGACCTGCCGTTCGAGCAGTTGCAACAGGACCGCCTGGTCCTCGGCAGCCCCGCCGAGGTGGCCGAGCAGGTGCTCTCCTACCACCAGGAGTTCGGCGCCGAGATCATGTGGTTCATGGTCGACTGGCCCGGCATGGAAGCCAGCATGACCCTCGAGACCATCCAGCGCTTCGGCGAGGAGGTCATTCCCGAGTTGAAACGGCTCACGCCGGAGTGTCCGTTGCCGTAGGTGCCGGCGGTCGGCAATGGTCGGCGCTCTGGAGTCACTAGGTCACAGAGAGGGGGTACCAGTAGACCAATTAGTCGGATACTGAGCCAAGGAGTAAGTTATGAGTGAAATTCCTTCCCGAAACGATATCCTGGCGGCTTCGTCGGAGAGTGGACTTATGGGCTACCTTTTTGAGGTTGCCCCGAAGCATGTCTGGTGCCGGAAACCGGAGTTTCTAGCGACGGTTGCTGAATTAGTCGGATCGAGTGAGAGGACCTTGTTTACAGAAAAGGATTGGACATTCTTGAATGGGATGAGTGGCCCTTCGTTTTTCCATGGTATGGCCCTGCTCTGCGAACTGATACCGCTTCTTGACGTCGGGCATCGTGATATGATGCAGCTTGTCAAGACACTTGTTCATCTCGGCGGAGAAGATTTGGCCGCGCAACAGCCAAATGTGGCATTCCGCAGTTGGTGTAGTGCTGATCCGGCCAGGGTGAGAGCTGTGCTTGATGATGCCCGAGTTGGCGATAACCTCGCGATCGATCATCTATGCTTCGCCCTAGAAGTTGGCGCAGAAAGTGCTGATGCAATGGCGTTTCTCAAGGAGGGTCCGGCACCTGAAGTACAGATGGGGGCAGCGGCCGCCCTTGGTAGGATGGCCCTTGATGCTGAGGACGCAGCCCCTGTAGTGAGGTCGCTCTCGGAGGTCTCAATCAAGGCCGATGACCCTCGTGTTCGAATCAACGCCCTGCTGTCTAGTTTCGCAGTGCTGGAGAAGAACCCGGAGCTTCCTCGTGAGGATGCTAGGCGGGCCCTCGTTGCGGCCCTTGACGATACCTCTGCGGAAACGCTTAACGCTCTCTCAGCCCTGGTTTGGCGGCACGGCAAGAGCCTTTCTGAAGATGAAGGTCGCTGGCTCCTGACTGCTCTGCAATCCATCGATCCGGAGCATCGTGGAACTCTTCAACAGATCGACTTCGCCACACCGGACCTCTTGAGTGGGGGGTATAGCGATGCATTATTCACCCTTGTTGCGGAATTGGTTCGGAGGTCACAAGGAAGAATTGGGCTCAATGACTTTCCGAATCTTCGTCGGGAACTTGTCGACGGTGATCTTCGGCGTCTCAGTAAGCTCGCAATAAAGTGGCTTCTGGAGGGAAATCCACATCTCTGTTTAACACTGGCCGAGCAGTTCGACGCGGTCGGCGCTCAACAGACCACGTTTGAACTGCAGGTTGAGGATATGCCCGTGGACCCAGACGATCAACTCTTCCTATGCCGCAAGGCGGTGGGGTTTTTGTTCCACACACCCGTGACTGCGGCCTCAGTGTTGATCGCTGTGATTCGTCATGGCGATAATCGGATTATTCAAGATTTGCTCAACCTTTTGAGTGACCCGCTCCTGATCAATTTTGGCGGCGAACTGCGTCTCTACCTCGATCAAGTCGTGGAAAGGACTTCTGACCCTCGTGTGGCACGCATTGGAGAAGCATTAACTAGAAGACAGAAGGAGCTGGATGACCTTGTCGGGATCGAAACTCTGGTTGAGCTTCATCCTAGCGAAATTCATCGCCAGATCGAGCGTGCGCGCTGGAACCGACACATGGCTCAAGTTATGAAAAAGGGCATGGAGGAGTCAGTTGTGTTTAATCTTGTCCACAAGCAACATATTCTCTACGGCACTAAATCGTCTTCATACATCGACGATCCGAGCGGAGATACACGTCAAGTGAACGTGGAGATGGGATCGCATTCTGTTACATTCGAATACCCCCATTCGGATATTCTTGACCCCGAGGGTCTTCATATGAAACTATTCGAACTGCGGTACGAACAGAGGACAAGGCTGTGAAGCTGATCCTGCGTCAGTACCTTTCGGACCTTCGCGAGCGCAATGAACTCGATGCCGTCCTACCGGATCTCCTGAGTGAACTTGGGTTCAACGTGTTGTCCAGGCCCGGCCTCGGAACACGTCAGAATGGGGTCGACGTCGTTGCAGTTGGACCTGATGAGGATGCCAGCGGACGGAACAAGCTCTTTCTATTCACGATCAAACCCGGCGATCTCCGGCGGCGTGACTGGGACGATGGCTCGCCCCAAGCCCTTCGCCCGTCACTGAACGAGATTCTCGACAGCTACATTCCAACCCGTATCCCGGAACAGTACCGAGACCTCGATATTGCGATATGCATCTGTATCGGCGGGGAGATCAAAGAGGATGTGCAGGTTCAATGGACCGGATATGTTCAGAACCACAGCACGGACAAGATCAGCTTTCGCGAATGGAACGGTGACAAGCTAGCTGGGCTGCTGTTGTCGGGGGTGCTAAGGCAGGAACTTCTTGAGCCCCGTCTTCAGTCGCACTTCCAGAAATCTATCGCGATGGTCGATCATCCGGACGTAGCTTATCGCTTCTTCATGCGTTTGACCCAAGGTCTCCTGGCGGGCGACGTAAGGGAGGAGAATCGTCTCACGAGGCTTCGTCAGGTATATATCTGTCTTTGGGTTCTCTTTGTCTGGGCGCGCGAGGCGCACAACCTCGAGGCACCGCTACGGGCTAGCGAGTATGCGGTTCTTTACGTGTGGAACGACTGCCGCTCGGTCTTGGGAAAGAAAACCGTACAGCAGGATATGCGCCTGACTGTTTTGGATCAGACCATCCAATTACATCTGCTTATTTCCGGCGGACTGTTGATGGAGAAGCTGGGCGCCTATGCCGATAAGCCTCTTGCGCTTTCCATGGCGGTCGCGTCGCAGTCTTCGGTTGACGTGAATCTGTCACTCTTCGAGCAACTGGGCAGGTTCAGCCTGTATGGCCTTTGGCAGCACTGGTGGGCCTGTAAACAAACAAAGGAAGATGCCGTTAGGGTTTTCGTTGATCAGCGGAATCGTGCGCTACGGATGGCCATCGCGATGATCAATGCCAATCCTACCCTCAGGTCACCGATCCGCGATGACTTCGCGATTGAGATTGCATTGTTTATGATTCTAGCTCAGGTCTGCGGCGCCACAAGGGACGTTTCCGGATATTTGGAGGACGTGGCACACCGCGTTAGGTTCTCGATCGAGCGTCGCGGTCGTTACCCAGTTCTGATGCGGGACTATCAGGATCTTGCCGGCCACCCGGTGGATCGGTCGCGTGAGTATTTCGAAGAGCATACGAGAGCCAGTGTTCTCTATCCGTTGCTGATCGCTTGGCTTGACAGGCTTTGCCTACGAGATACGAGGGATGTCCTCGCAGCCTGCATTGAAAAGAATCTGGCACACACAACGCACCAGGTCTGGCTGCCAGATGAGAATACGGATCAAAGGTTTTGGACTGGCGGAACGGACCACGGGCAAGCGATTTCAGACTTACCCCTCTGCAAGGAGCCACCGCACTACGCAGCGCTGCTAGACAAAATCGTTGCTGAACACACTGCCTTCAACGATCTCTCTACCACGAAAAGTGGGCTTTGGCCGATCTTCCTGATGGCATGTCTTCACTTTCGTTTACCTGTGCCGCCACAACTCTGGTTTCTTAGAACCGGGAATCGGGGTTCTGCAGAGGAAACGCGTTGAAGTGACCTTCTCCCAAGAACCGGTCCCTTCGGGAGCGAGTTTCGCCCAATTCGGACCAACTCGTGCGATGAGTGCACTGCCACGAATCCCTCACTCTCTACCGGGAAGGAATATGGGTCGAGCCGCTGAGTGTATTATGTGCCACGGAGAAAGTGGGAACCTGAAGTGACTAGGATCCCCGGTGAGCGCGTTCGTGCTGTTGTGCCGTTGTTGCTGTCGCCCGAAACCTGCCCCAAGCCTGATGGGCTCACTGCAACGGGCATAGGAGTCGTCTATTGCTGCCTAGGACTGCCTTGGCGCAGTAGCAGCAGGACGGTCTAGTCCTGGGCAACCCGGTCGATCTTGTAGAAACACGCCTGCTATTGTAGATTTAGGCATAAATTACAATAGGGAGCGACGCTATTGCAATATCCTTCAATAGGGAAGCCCGGCCATGCAGCGCGGAGAATGCGGCAGTTATGAGGTGACTCGTGTCGGCGAGGAGCGCGTCCGCGCCTTCGTGCCGGCGCCGCTGCCGCCCGAACCCGCCTTGGTCCTGGACGGCGCCCTGCAACAGGCAACGGAATCGGCCGTCCTGGCTCTCGGCCGCCTCGACGGCGTTGCGACGCTGTTGCCGGACCACGCGCTTTTCCTCTACGCCTACGTCCGCAAGGAAGCGGTGCTCTCGTCCCAAATCGAGGGGACGCAGTCGTCTTTCTCGGATCTTCTTCTCTTCGAATTGGAGGAGGCGGCGGGAGTACCGGTGGACGACGCGGTCGAGGTCTCGAACTACGTGGCGGCGCTCCACCATGGTTTGCGGCGTCTCGGAGAACAGTTTCCGCTGTCGAATCGCCTCATCCGCGAGATCCACGCGGTGCTGTTGTCGGGGGAACGGAATCTCTCCAAGACGCCCGGCGAGTTTCGCCGTTCACAGAACTGGATCGGCGGCACGCGGCCGGGCAACGCTGTCTTCGTACCGCCGCCTTATACGGCCGTGCCCGGCTGCATGGCGGCGCTTGAAGCTTTCCTTTACTCCGAGGAATTGCCGGTATTGCTGCGCGCCGCGCTTGCGCATGTGCAGTTCGAAACCATTCACCCGTTTCTGGACGGCAACGGGCGCGTGGGGCGGTTGCTGATCACCCTGCTGCTGTGCCAGGCCGGCGTGCTGCGCGAGCCGCTCCTGTACCTCAGTCTCTTCCTGAAGCAACACCGGAGCACCTACTACGATCTCCTGAACCGCGTGCGCCTCACCGGGGACTGGGAAGCATGGCTTGACTTCTTCCTCGAAGGCGTGAAACTGACGGCCGATGGCGCGGTCGGCACCGCCCAACGCTTGTCCCGGATGTTCCAGGACGATCGGGAGCGGGTCCGGATAACGGCAGGCCGGCGCGCGGTGACGGCGCTGCGTGTCCACGATGCGCTCAAGTCCCGGCCGATCTTGTCGCTGCCCGGGGCGTGCCGCGATACCGGGCTTGCCTTTCACACCGTCGCGTCGGCCATGGAGTTGCTCGTGAACCAGGGAGTCGCGCGGGAGATCACCGGCAGACAGCGTGACCGGCTGTTCGTCTATGACCGATATCTTTCCATCCTCAACGAAGGCACCGAGGCGCCGTGATGGCACGACGTCGACGATCCCCGAGGCACGTATGAACGCACCCTGGTCCGGCACCATCCTCTCCGTGCAGCCGCGCATACGGCTGCTGCGTTCTCTCGATGAGCGCTCCCACAGCTATCACGGCTACGTGCTGCGGATCGACGGGACTTGCGCCGGGGAGCGCGGGGAGGCCGGTATCGCGGTGGGTCGGGCGGCACACGCGAAGCACGGGTTTCACGTCGGCATGGAAGTGAGCGGCGTGGCCGTGCCCGTGGCCAACCCGAACACGGAAACGGCGGGGTGGTACAGGGCGAGCCGGCTCAAGGTCCTGCGGGACGCCGAGGTGGAGGCGCCGGCCGGGCCGCCGTTCCATGGCGTGCCGCCGGACCTGGAGACCTACCGCGAGCGCGGGCACCGGCGCTTGGACCCGCGCACCTACGAAAGCCGGTGCGCGACGTGCATGTGGGGTTGCCGGATGCCGGTGGGCATCATACTCGATCAATGGAACCCCTCGCGGCAGCGGTACAGGGTCGAGACTTTCTGCTATGGTCCCAAGAGTTGCCGGTTCTATCGGGCCGGGCGCGAGCGCACGGTTCCGGCGAAAGACGGGTTGTCGTACACGGAGGGCGACTGGGTCGACGAGTCGGCGACGGCACACAGGGGGCCTGACGACTGACGGACGATGGAGCAACGCGGGCCTGTCGGAGGAGCAGGACACATGAGCGAGCACTCACACTCTCATTCACACTCACAGTCGGCAAACGCACAGTTTCATGATCCCGCGCACGCGGCGGAGTTCGACAGGAAGGCGGCCGTGTCCGACATCCGCGGACAGTTGGCGGAGCGATTGATCGAGGCCATGGCGCTGCGCGGCGACGAGACCGTGCTGGACGTGGCCACCGGCACGGGCCGCTTCGCCCGGCCGGTTTCCGGAAACCTGGCCGATGGGAGCGTCGTCGGCATCGACCCGGCGCTGGCCATGCTGCGGGTGTCGGGGGACTCCGACGCCGATCCCATTCCCCGCTACGGGCGGGTCGCGGCCACGGCCGAGCGCATGCCGCTGCGGGAGGGCATCTTCGACTGCGCCTGGGTGGCCTTCAGCCTGCATCACTTCGCCAGCGCCACGGACATGGTGCGCGAGGCCGGGCGTGTGCTCAAGCCGGGCGGCCGCCTCTTCATTCTCGACCCGATCATCGCGGCGGCGGACGACGCGCTGGACGCGGCCGTCAACAGCCTCATCAACGATGTCTTCCAGCGCTCCCACGGCGCCGGATTCCGCTTCTTCGCGCAGGAGGAGATCCGGCGCCTCATGACCGACGGTGGCATGGAGGTGGTGCGCGACGACCTCCACACCTACCCGGTGGACCAGGACGGCACCGACGGCATCCCCACCGGCCGGCACTGGATCGAGGTGATGGATGAGCTGGAACAGCGGCCGCCGGAGTTGAAGGCGCGCTTCCAGGAGAGATACTTTCGCTACGAGAAGACCGGCGATCAGGTTCATCTGAGCGGCGGCTTCCATTTCGGCCTCGTCGCGGGTGAGAAGCGGCGCGGCGCGGCGGGCTGAACGCCGGTGCCCGCCGGAGCGGCAAAGGAAAGGGCGCCGTCCGCCCTAAACTGACGGTTCGCCGGGCGCCGGCGTCGAGATCGGCAAGACATTCGCGGAACGGAGCACACCATGAAAACGCCATCGTCCCTCATTACCCTCGGCACGTCGGGTGGCCCTTCGCTGACCCCGCACCGCGCGCAGACGTCTCATCTCCTCACGGTCAACGGCACCTACTACGTGGTGGACGCCGGCGACGGCGTGTCCCGGCGCATGGCCCGGGCGGGTGCGGACGTGCGCAAGGTCGGGATCATTTTCCTAACGCACCACCACGACGACCACACCGCCGGCCTCGCGACCCTCATGGCGCTGGCGTGGGACGGCCAGCGCACCGAGCCCATCAACGTCTACGGCCCGCCCCGCACCAAGGAACTGGTGGACGCCACGGTGGCGTACTGCGGCATCAGCGCCGACATCCGCATCGCCGACGGCGGCCGCAGCGTGCCGCTGGACAAGGTGTTCTTCGGCCATGACCTGGGCACCGGCGAGGTGTACCAGGACGACAACGTGCGCGTCACCGCGGTGGAGAACACCCATTTCAGCTTCCACCGGGGCGACGCCGCCGGCCGCTACAAGTCCTACTCCTACCGCTTCGAGACCCCCGACCGGGTCATCGCGTTCACCGGCGACACCGGCGCCAGCGCCGCGGTCACCGCCCTGGTAAAGGATGCCGACGTGCTCGTGACCGAGACTTCCTCGTGCGACGAACGCAAGAACGCCATGATCAAGGACGGGCGCTGGGAGGCCATGAGCCCGGCCGAACAGGAAGGCATCATGCGCCAGGCCACCCAGGGACACATGGGCCTGGAGAACATCGCCATGCTGGCCACGCAGGCCGGCGTCAAGAAGGTGGTGTTGTCCCACTTCACCCGGCGCGTGGACAGCACCGATTACGAGCCTTGGGCTGAAGAGGTGCGCAAGGGTTACGCGGGCGAGGTGGTGGCCGCCGAGGACCTGATGGAGTTCTAGTCAGGAGCCTGCCCCGCGGGATGTGTCCGCGGTACCAGCTCCGGCAGGGGCGACCGGCGGTCGCCCCCGGACGACGAGTCTACACGCGACGACCATGGACATCATCGGTACCGCTGCCGCCCGCGTGGACGGCGTGGCCAAGGTCACGGGGCAGGCCGAGTACGCCTCGGACATCGCCGTGCCGGGCATGCTGTGCGGCAAGATCCTGCGCAGCCCCCACCCCCACGCGCGCATCCGTTCCATCGACACCAGCGCGGCGGAGCGCATCCCCGGCGTCCGCTGCGTGCTCACGCGCGAGGACTACCGTGACCGGAACCCCTGGTTCAGCGGCAGGATTCAAGACCATCCCATCGTGGCGCTGGACCGGGCGCTCTTCGCCGGCCAGCCCGTGGCCGCGGTGGCGGCGGACGACGAGGCGGCGGCGGAGGACGCGCTCCGGGCGGTGGCGGTGGAGTACGAGCCCCTGCCCGCGGTGGTGGGCATCGAGGAGGCCGTCGCCGACGGCGCGCCGCGAATACACGAGTTCGCGCCCGGCAACATCTGCTTCAGCGACAGCCTGGAGAAAGGCGACGTGGCCGCCGGGTTCGCCGAGGCCGACACCGTGGTGGAGGACACCTTCACCTTCCCCATGGTGTACCACTACGCCATGGAACCCCACGTGGCCATCGCCAAGGTGGATGCCGAGGGCGTCACCGTGTGGAGTTCCTGCGCCCACCCCTTCGGCGTGCAGCTCGAGCTGGCGCACATCTTCGACCTGCCGCTGTCCGCCGTGCGCGTGATCATCCCCTACGTGGGCGGCGCCTACGGCAGCAAGTCCGGCGCCAAGATCGAGCCCCTGGCGGTGGCGCTGGCGCAGAAGTGCGGCCGGCCGGTTCGGATCGCCCAGAACGTCTCCGAGGCGATGATGACCGTGCGGCGCCACTCGGCCCTGTGCCGCGTGCGCACCGGCGCCAGGCGCGACGGCACGCTCGTGGCGAAGCAGGCGGAAGTCTTCCTCAACACCGGCGGGTTCGCCGAGCTGGGCCCGGTGGTGACGAGCCGCACGCTCACGCGCATTCTCGGGCCGTACCGCATTCCGCACATCCGCGTGGAGTCCCACTGCGTCTACACCAACACCGTGTCCGCGGCGTCGTTCCGCTCCATCGGCGGCCCCCAGACCGCCTGGGCCAACGAGTCGCAGATGGACATTCTCGCCGACCGCCTCGGCATGGACCCGCTGGAGTTCCGCCTGAAGAACCTGCTGCACCGGGGCGAGGAACTGAAGCCCGGCGGCAAGCCCCTGGACGCCGACCTCCGGGAAGGGCTGGGCCACGTTACCCGGCGCATGGGCTGGGACGGACCGGTGGCCCCCTCCGGCGCGGGCCGGGGACTCGCCTTCGGCGTCACCGACCCGGGAGCGCCGCTGGCGTCCACCTCCACCGTGCACGCGCTTTCCGACGGCAGCGTGGTGGTGCTCATCGGCACCTCGGAGATCGGCCAGGGCTCGCGCACGGTCATGAGCCAGATCGTCGCCGAGGAACTGCGGGTCCCTCTGGACCAAGTGCGCGTGCGCCCACCCGACACGGCCTACACCCCCTACGACCGCTCCACCGGTTCGAGTCGTTCCACCACGGTGATGGGCAAGGCCACCCAGTTGGCCGCCGCCGACGCGCGCGAGCAGATCCTGGAGCTGGCCATGGAGCACTTCGAGGCGCCGCGCGAGGCCGTGGAGCTGGCGGACGGCGAGGCCCGCGCCGCCGGCCAGAGCGTCTCCTACGGCGAGCTCATCCGCCGGCACTTCGCCATGCAGGGAGGTGAGATCGTCGGCCGAGGCTACGCCCACAGCGGCATGGCCACGGCGCCCGCCAACCCGCTCTTCTGGGAGATCGGTATCGGCGCGGTGGAGCTGGACGTGGACCGGGACACGGGCGAGGTGCGGCTCCAGCGCTACATCATGGCCGCCGACGTGGGCAAGGCCCTGAACCCCCTCCAGTGCGAGGGCCAGGACGAGGGCGCCGCCATGATGGGCATCGGCCACGCGCTGATGGAGTCCATCGAGTACGGCGACGGCCAGATCCTCAACCCCAACCTCGTGGACTACCGCGTCCCCGGCTTCGAGAACCTTCCCGCCACCTTCGAATCGATCCTGGTGGAAAACGGCGACGGCCCCGGCCCCTACGGTGCCAAGGGCATGGGCGAGGGCGGCATCATCCCGGTGGCCCCGGCCGTGGCCAATGCCGTGTTCCGCTGCACCGGCGCCAGAGTCAAGGACCTGCCGTTGACGCCGGAGAGGGTGTGGCGGGCGATGCGGCGGTCGGGGTGAATCAACGCAAAAGGGCGGGTCCGGAGACCCGCCCTTGCTCATTCACGCGGCGAAACCCCGGTCCCTACAACCCGTAGAACACCCGCGAATTGGCATTCAGGATCTTCTCGGCCTGCTCGTTGTTGATCCGCCCCTCGTCCACCCAGGTGTGCACCTCGTTGAGGCCGCTCAGGTTGGCGGAGATGTCGGTGTGGCTGTAGTCGGTGCCGATGATCAGGTGGTCCTCGGTGTGGAACTTCAGGAGCGACTCGACGTCGTCGATGGGGTCGATGGTGATGTACGTGCGGTTCTTGCGGAAGATGTCGGGGTCGAGGTCGCACAGTTGCGGCAGGTTGGTTCCCGTGCCGCGGAGCGCGGCGCGCTTGGTGGCGCCCAGTTGCGACATGACGTAGGGGATCCACGACGCTCCCGACTCGATGAAGCCGAAGCGCAGGTTGGGGAACATCTCCGGCACCTTGGAAGTCACCAGCTCGGCGAAGGCGTACATGATGGGGAAACCGCGATCCCACTCGCGCGACGGCAGCGGATGGCCCGTGTGGAAGCACAGCGGCATGTCCAGGCGGTTGGCCTCCTCGTACACCGGGAAGAAATGCGGGTCGGTGACCTTGCGGCCGATGTCGAAGCCGCGCTTGAAGATGCCGCAGGCGCCGTGTTCCTTGGCCCAGCGCAACTCCTCGATGCCCATTTCCGGACTCAGCCACGGCAGCACCGCGGCCCACTGCAGCCGCCCGTTGGTGGGCGCGCACTTGTCGGCCAGCCAGCGGTTGTAGGTGGTGGCCAGCGCCCACTCGGCCTCGGCGTTCTGGGTGTTGTGGCGGATGAAGAAGGTCGGGAAGATTACCTGGATGTCCACGCCCATCTCGTCCATGTGAGCCAGGCGGCCCTCCACGTCGTCCAGCTCCCGCCGCACCCGCGGCGGATGGTTGATCTCGTCCCGCACCGCACGGTTCTGGAGCCTGCCCTCCACCACCCAACTGCGCCGGGTCGTGGTGTTGAAGCCGGCCCGGTTCGCCTCGTCGTCGGACATGTGGACCGTCACCGGCATGTACTTCGCGTAGGGCGTCCCCTCCAACGCGGACCAAGTGGCATCGGACTCGTCGACATGGGTATCGGCATCGATCACGGACATGGCAAAACCTCCTGCACTGGCAGCCCCCGGCCTCGCGCGCGGGCGGCTTCAGGTGAGTGCGAAATTTTCCTGTAGACTAGCAACAAACCGGTGCGGCGGCAATTTCGCTCACCCTCCCTCTCCAAGCCCCTCCCTTGTCTCCCCCACCACCAAGTCCACCACCGCCCGCAGCGCCTGGGCGTCGGTGTCGCCCTCCACGCGGCGCAGGCGGAACAGGTCGATCTGGCGGTCGGCGCCGGTGCCTTCGCGGATGATGGCGAGGGCGTGGCGCAACTCCTCTTCGCAGCCCAGGGCGCGGGCGTCGTCGGCCAGCTCTGCCAGCACTTCGTTGGTGTAGTCCTCGATGTCCTGGCGGCCGCCGTGGCGGGGGTCGCCGAGGAAGCCGAGCACGCCGTAGCGCTGGGCGAGCCAGCGGTTCTCGGCGATGATCTCGGTGGGGGGTTCGGGGGGCAGCGCGCCCTCGCGGTCGAGGCGCGACAGCCGGCGGATGAGTGAGGCGTAGAGGGCGGCGATGCACATGGCGTCGTCGATGCGCGGGCACAGGTCGCAGATGCGCAGCTCGATGGTGGGGAAGCGCACGGACGGGCGGATGTCCCACCACAGCTCGCTGCCGTCGCCGATGAGTTTCATGCGCTGGTAGTCGGCCACGAGCTGGTCGAACTCGGCCTTGGACCACAGGGGGCCGGGGAGGCCGGTGCGCGGCAGCGCGCCCATGATGGTGAGCCGGTAGGACTTGAACCCGGTCTCGCGGCCGCCATGGAAGGGCGACGACGTGGAGAGAGCGTGCATCAGGGGCATGTAGCGCCGTATCGCGGTCATGACCCGGATGCGCGAGTCGGCGTCGCCGAAACCGGCGTGGATGTGCATGCCGCTCACGAGCAGGCGCCGTGCGGTCTCCTGAAACGTGTTGGCGAGTCTGTCGTACCGCTCCTTGGGCGTGCTCATCTGCGATTCCCAGGCCGCGAAGGGATGCGTGGACGCGGCGATGATCGTGGCGCCGTGCCGGTCGGCCGCCTCGGCCACGACCCGGCGGGTCTCCTTGAGCGCACCCCGCAGGTCCGCCACGGACTCGCACACGCGGGTATTGGTCTCGATCTGGGAGCGAAGAAACTCGTGCACGAACCCGTGAGGCCCGCGGTTCTCCTCGCACCAGTCGAAGATCCCGGTGTCCGGATCGGCGATGATGTCGCGGCTGTCCGGATCCACCAGCCAGAACTCTTCCTCGATGCCGAAGGTAATTTCCACGTCCTTCTGTGCCTCGGCCTCTTCGCCTTCACCCATGAGTCTGCGCAGTCGCTTGAACGCCATATCCCGCCTCGCTCGTGCTGGCGGCCTGCAACGGCCGGATCACTGGAACCATCCACCGGGAAACCCGCACGCGAGAGATATCGCACGCACGGTTCGAGGAGGCAAGGGCGGACCCACGCGGGGCCCCGGCGACAACACGCATGAGGCGGCGCCCGAACGGGATCGGCCAACGAACGAGACGCCTGCTCCGGTCCGATTTTCGCGTTTCTTTGTCGGATGGTCACGGGAACGTAACACCCTCCGGTTAAGCCTTCAGTCATCAAGTTCCGATGCCCCGGACCCAGGCCCGGCGGTTCGGATCGATGGGCTCGGCTGGAATCGCAACGACCACGGAGGAAACAATGCGCGACATGACCGCAAGGCAGGAGATTGGAGAGCAGGAGCTCGATGAAGCCCACGATGCACCTCTCACGGAGACCGACTTCGGCAAGCTGGCCGCCAAGGCCATTTCCCGGCGGGGATTCCTGAGCGGCGGCGCGGCGTTCGCCGCATCCGCGTTCGTCATGAGCACCGGCGTGCTGAGGCCCCTCGTGGCGCTGGCCGGCGCCAGCCGCCTCGGCTTCGAGTCGGTGGCGGCCAACGGCCTCGACACCGTCACGGTTCCCAAGGGATACGGGTGGCATGTGGTAGCCAGATGGGGCGATCCCATGTGGTCCCGCGGTACGGAGTTCGACCAGAAGACCCGCGGCACCGGCGCCAGCCAGGAGCTGGCCTTCGGCGACAACAACGACGGCATGGCGCTGTTCAACCACCGCGGCCGAAACGTCCTGGCGGTCAACAACGAGTACGTGAACCGCGGCATCATCTTCGGCGGCGAGGGCAACAAGCCCCGGAACGCGGATGACGTGCGCAAGAGCAAGGCCGCTCACGGCGTGTCGGTGATGGAGCTGCGGCGCAAGGACGGCAAGTGGTCCATCGTCAAGGACTCGTCCTACAACCGCAAGATCACCGCGGACACGCCCATGGAGATCACCGGGCCGGCGCGCGGTCACGATCTGTTGAAGACGGCGGCCGATCCGGCGGGCACGCGCAGCCTCGGCACCTGGAACAACTGTGGCAACGGCCGCACCCCCTGGGGCACTTACCTCACCTGCGAGGAGAACTTCGACGACTATTTCTCCTCGGTCGACGCCAACGTGAAGGTCAGCCCCGAGTTCAAGCGCTATGGGGTCGACGCCAAGGACAAGTACGGATGGGCCATGACGGACGAGCGGTTCGACATCGCGAAGCACCCCAACGAACCCAACCGCGCCGGCTACATCGTCGAGAT
>JAPOPM010000161.1 GCA_026712905.1 Deltaproteobacteria bacterium | reverse complement strand
TCGCCGCGACTCGCCATGCACCCATACTAGCGCATGTCGAGTGGCGTTACCAGTCCCCAATAACTACATGTGGTGGTGGGAGATGACGGCAACCCCAGCATCTATGCCATCACTCGATGAACGAACACTTACGGCTGAACGATGAACTCATGAGCCGGATTCGAGACCGGATGAGCGCCGCCCATGCGCGGACAAGAGCCCATCAAGCTGACCAAACGCGCCGTTGACGCACTGTCGGTCGAATCCAGAGATACCGTGGTCTGGGACCGCAACATGCCTGGCTTCGGCATACGCGTCTACGCCTCCGGGCGCAAGGTCTGGTGCGTCCAGACACGCGGTCCTGCGGGCGGGCCGAAGCGCTTCGCCCTCGGCCGCTACGGAGAAATGGCGCCGGACGAGGCTCGGCGCAAGGCGGCGACCGTGATTGACCGCATCAAGCGCGGCGTCGATCCGGAACCGGCACAGACCGCTCCCGAGCCCACCGTTGCCGAACTCGCCGAGCGCTACATGGAGGCCCATGTCCGGGTGAACTGCCGCCCGGGGACGGTGGAAGCCTTTGAGCGGTTAGTCCGGATGTATGTCGTGCCGGAGTTGGGGAAGCTGCGGCTCTCGGAGGTGGACCGCCCACAGGTCCTGGCGCTGCACCACAAGTTGCGCGACAAGCCCTATCAGGCGAACCAGGCCGTGAAGGTGCTTGCCAGGATGTTCCGCCTTGCCGAGGCCTGGGGCATGACGCCGCCGCGGCGCAATCCGTGCCGGTCGGTGCGGCGCTACAGGGAGAACCGCCGCGAGCGGTTCCTCACGCCCGTGGAGTACCGCAGGCTCGGCGGCGTGCTCGACGAGGCGGAGGCCGACGGCTCGGTGTTTCCGTCCGCCATCGCGGCGATCCGTTTGCTGTTGCTGACCGGCTGCCGCAGGAACGAGATCGTGACGCTCCGGTGGGACGACGTGGACTGGACGGCCGGAGAGCTGCACATCCGCGACGGCAAGACGGGGCATCGCCGGGTGCCGCTGACCCCGGCGGTGGAAGCGGTGCTCGAACGCATCCCGCGCATCGAAAGCAACCCGTGGGTGATTACCGGGCAGAAGGCCGGGGACCATCTCAAGAACCTCGACGCGGTCTGGCTGCGGCTACGCGAGCGGGCGGGGCTGCTTGGCGTGCGGATTCACGACTGCCGGCATTCGTACGCGTCGCGGGCGCTGGCACTGGGCGAAGGGCTTCCGATGATCGGCAGGCTGCTTGGCCATCGCAAGGTGACGACGACGGCGCGCTATGCGCATCTGGCGCGGGATAGCGAGAAGGCGTCGGCCGCGAAGGTCGGAGGCAGCATCGGCGCCGACCTCCTGCCGCCACGCGTGGGTGCGGGCTGAGACGCAAGGGGAATCGACATGGCGAAACTCACCACGACGACGATCTCGAAACGTACCGTCGAGGCCCTCAAGGTCGGGAAGGACTCCGTCTTCTGGGATTCGGAGCTCCCAGGCTTCGGCGTTCGGGTGTACCCTTCGGGGAGCAAATACTACGTTGTGCAGACCCGCGCGGGCGGGAAGGCGGCGAAGCGGGTGACGGTGGGCCGTCACGGGATCCTCACGGCGGAGGAAGCGAGGCGCCGTGCGGCGCTCATCATCGCGCGCATCAAGGCGGGCGAGGATCCGGCGCCGGAGCCGCCGCCGGTGACGCTCGTCGACAGTCCGACAGTGGGCAATCTCGCCAAGGTGTATCTCGACGAGCACGTGGCGGTGCGATGCAAGCCGAAGACCGCGGCGATGTACCGCCTGATCGTCAACAGGCATCTCCTGCCCGCGCTCGGCAAGACCCCGGCGCTGGCGGTCGATCATGCACGCGTGACGGAACTGCATCATTCGCTGCGCGCGACCCCGGTGATGGCGAATGAGGTAGTCGGCACGCTCTCGCGCATCTGGAACGCGGCCGAGAACCGGGGCCTGGTTCCCGAGGCGAGCAACCCGTGCCGGCTGGTGGTGAAGAACCGCGAACGCAGGCGCGAGCGGTTCCTGAGCGAGGAAGAGTTCCGCCGGCTCGGCCGGCTGCTCGCCGAAGCCGAAACCCGCAAGGGGGTGTCGGTGCATGCGGTCGCAGCAATCCGTCTGCTCCTGCTGACGGGCTGCCGGCGCAACGAGATCCTAACCATGCGCTGGAGCGACGTGGACCTCGAAGCACGCGAGTTGAACCTTGTCGATTCCAAGACCGGCGCGCGAACCGTGCCGCTGTCGCCGGAAGCCGTCGAGGTGCTGCGCAACATCCCCCGGATGGACGGCAACCCGTATGTCATTCCGGGCAAGATCCAGGGCAGGCACCTGCGAAACCTGAACGATCCCTGGAACCTCATCCGCAAGCGCGCCGGGATTGAAGAGATGCGGCTCCACGACTGCCGGCATTCGTTCGCCTCCAGAGCGCTCGCTTTGGGCGAAGGATTGCCGATGATCGGAAGGCTGCTCGGTCACGCCCGGGTGGAAACCACCGCGCGGTATGCGCACCTAGCCCGGGACTCGGTGCGCGAGTCCGCCATCCGCATCTCTGACAGCATCGCGGCCGATATCCTGAAGGGATACGTCCAGAAAGACGACGCCCGCGCGTGACGGGCCCTGAGCACGAGACCCGGAGCGCAAGTGACGGCCACGGGACCCTAGCGCTGCTGCCCAGTCCTCGACTCTACCTTGTTTCTGCCGCCCAACTGTCCTACAAATCAGGACCATCTCAGTCTGTGGTGAAATAGGTTTCCCGCTAGAGTGTTGACAGGCCCGGTCTCGGTCTGTTAACTGGGCAGCAGTAATTACTGCTGCCCAGTATCTCTAAGAGATATCCGCCGTAGGCATTTGAAAAGATGGAGGCGACATGGCTCCTCAAATTGGCGGCAAGGTGTGGATTCCCTGCGAAGTAAAACCCGGACCTTTTTCAAATGAGCGACTTGCTCGCATTGAACACCCAGCAGGTCCGTGGCTTGGATTTGTTGATATTGGTGCACTAAAGGAACCAGTAGAGACCGGGAATACACATGTGCTTGCTTACGTTACCGCAATCGAGGGCAATAAAGTGAGCGTCATTGTTCAAGGGCACGCTTTTGACGTTGGCCAAGTACAAGCATTGCGTGCCAAGGTGCAACCGGTTGATCCTCTCTCGCCCTGACATTCTCGATCAACTTGAACGCGGAACCCTTTCCTTCGACCCGATAATCCCACCGAACAGGGTCAGGCAAGTTTCAATCGATATGCTCCTCGGTAGGCGGTTCACCACCTTAAAAAAGCCACCCGGCTACCTCCCTTCAATACAAATGGACCCCTCACTCTGGGATTCAGAGGACCTTTGGGAGACTGAGGAAGCGGATAGTTTTCTATTAAAGCCGAAACAGTTCGTTCTTGCGCAAACATTAGAACGGGTGCACATTCCGAACACGTTGATGGGACTTGTTGAGGGGCGGAGCAGCTTTGCAAGAGTCGGAATCTCAGTTCACGTGACGGCTCCTAAAATTGACCCCGGTTTCAAGGGTCATATAACACTAGAAATGGCCAACTTTGGTGTAATACCCGTACAATTGCGTGCGGGGAAAGACATGCCGGCCCAGCTTCTATTTGCTCTAATCACGACAGCCCTATCCGAGTCAGATCTGTACGGCGCAGATCCGGCAGAGGATGTCTTCCAACAACAGACGGACCCTATCCCAAGAAACCGTCGGCAAGATTAGTTTACTGCGCAGTATCAGCAGCAACCTTGCGCTTCCAGCGGGCGCTGGCGGCCTTGGTCGCAATCTCCTTGCGTTGCTCCGGTGTCATGGTCGCGGCGCGGGCATGTCCCCCGCGTGCGCGGTCGGACTTGGGCTCATTGTCTTCGACATCCCCAACGGCTATGTCCGCGATCAACTTGCCGAGCTGATCGACATCGGCTGGCCGGTGTTTCATGGTGTGGTCCCCTTACCCTGTCTGCATAGCAGGGAGCGCGGAGCCTTCCCGATTGTCAAGACTTCGACATTTCAAACTGAGCCACTACCCGCCAGCCTGACCGCTTGGAGGAGGCCCGGCTCCGTCTGCTACGAAATCACAAGACCATGCGCGCGCAACGCTCGCAGCCGTAAGCGGATGGGAAGCGGTCCCGGTTCAGTCCGAGCGCAGCCGTGGGTAGCCCTGTCGTACAAGTTGCTGTGCTTACGGCGACGCGGGGACGAATCGGGCTTCGGGCATCGCATCTCCGCGCGGCGTTGCGCATGCTTGCACGCGGCGCAGCCGTGGAAGGAATCGCGAATGCTCGTTTTGGACACAAATGGTCGAGACACGAATAAGTCTTTGAAATCTTGTAGGTTTCTTCCAGCCATCACTATTGCCGTAAGCGTATCGCAAGCGGGTTGAATACAACACAGGCGTCGGTCAGCGCGTGACTGTCGAGTCTTCTTTCGCCCTCGAAACGGGATTTCCGGTAGATTCCCGAGCGGAGCGCTCCCTCGATAAGATTTCCTCGACCCCCTCGACCGCCACTTGCGTCCACGCGTCCACCTGACCCTTAGCATCTCCAGTGTGCCTCGGCCTTGAAGTCCCCGCTGAATCGCCGTCGTGCGCCTATCGTAGCCTCGTTCAGTCGGCGGAATACGCCTTGGCAAACTGTTCGATTTTCCGGGGCCACTCGCCCGTGAACCGCCCCGGGATTACCGGAGACTCTATTCTTTGAGAGGATGAGTGTGGTCACCAGCGGGAAGCAAAATCCCGGATGATGCTCTGCCGTCGGAGACACACCCTGGCAAACTGATGATGGGTGTACAGGGCGCAGCCGCACCGGGGTCCATGAGAAGTCGTCTCCCGTCACGCGCGCGTTACCAACCACAACACCGTGCCGAGGATGTGGACATCCTGGGCACGGCAGCAGTAGTCCGCGTTGGCAGAAATCAGCCTGAGATGGGGCGGGTCGGCCTCGTCCAGTTCGCCACCATGCACGGCTTCGATGTGCTTCACCACGAGCCCGTTGCCCTCCCAGAGCACGAATAGCTCGCCCGTGGCCGGAAGCCGGCGCGAGATGTCGACCACGATCCGGTCCCCCTCGTGCAACTTCGGCTCCATCGAGTTGCCCCTAACCCTGAGGATGCGGAGATTCTCGGGCGCGGCGCCGCCTTCGTAGCGGATCATGTTCTCCGGCCAGTGCCAGCGGGCCGTCTCGGAGACGAACTCTTCGGCGCGCGCCCCGGCCCCGGCCGAAACCTCCACCGTGATCTCCGGGATGGCCGCAACCGGCTCTCCGGGAAGCCCGGCCGGCGGCCGGGGGCGTCTCGGCGGCATGGGCCTGCGCTTGGGCACGGTCTCGTGGCGAAGTTCCAAGGGATCGCATCCAAGCATCTCGGCCAGGGTCTTACTGTCCCGATAGCCGAGCACGGCGGGCGTGCCACGGTCGACATACTGCTGCAGATAGGTCTGGTTGCGGCCGATGGCCCGCGATGCGGCGGTGAGGGAGACGTCGTTTTGCCGGAGCAGATCCTTCAGCCTGAGCCTCACCGGGTCTCGTCTGATCGCGTCTTTCTTGTCGGTTTTCCGATTCGGAATCATTCCAGTCCCTTCCATCGTTTCTGTTTACCCGTCTATTTTTCTTTTCATATTGTGACGTAGCTGATCGCAAATAACAGTACAAATGTAAGTTTTCTGTAGGATATACACTATGAGTTACTATTGTAAAGTACCGATCGGTTACCTATGTTCGCGCACATGGCACCGCTTGAACCCCACTCCGACATGCCCCTGGATGATCGCCTGCGCCGGGCCGTTGCAGCTTGGCGGGAACGCCACGGCATGAGTGCGCGGCGGTTCGGTATGGAGGTACTGGGCGACCCGGATTTCGTGTTCTCGCAGGAGCGGGGGCGCTCGGTGCGGCTGGCGACGGCGGACCGTGTCCTGGTCTTCATGGGGTGTCCACCGCTGGGTCCGGTCTTCCGGTGGGAGGTCGAAGCGTTCCTGACCGTGACCGGCACCAAGCTCTCGGTGCTGGGCGAAGAGGCCGCCGGCAATCCGTCCCTCGTGGGGAGGCTCCGCCGGGGCGCGTCGCCGCGGCTCAGGACGGTCGACCGGGTGCGCGCCTGGATGGCGACCAATGCGACTGTGGAAGAGACACGGGCCATCCGCGCCCGGTTCATGGACGAGGACCCTTTTGCCGGGACCGTGACGGGGGGTTCATTGGATGCTCCGCT
This sequence comes from Deltaproteobacteria bacterium, assembly GCA_026712905.1. NCBI lineage: Bacteria > Pseudomonadati > Myxococcota > Myxococcia > Deltaproteobacteria bacterium. The sequence goes on along the minus strand of JAPOPM010000161.1, from coordinate 26,832 downwards.
CCCGCCTATCGGGTCCGGAGCCAACTCGGAACAGAAAGGAGGCAAGCAGATGAAAGAGAACGGCAGGAACTATCTCAACACCCGGGAGGCGGCTGCATGGCTGAATCTCTCGCCCAGGACGCTGGACCGCTACCGCGTGAGCGGCGACGGGCCGGTGTTCCACCGGTTCGGGGGCCGGGTGCGCTATCAGGTCGCCGACCTGGAGACATGGGCCTCGGCGCGGCGGCGGGTATCGACGTCGGACGACGGAACGGCTTTGCGGAGGGCGGCGCAATGAGAATGCATGTTCTGACGATACGGATGCTGGCGGCGCTCGTATGGGCGCTGTGTGGCATGGACGCGGCCTGGGCCACGACGGACACGACGTTTGCGGGTCCGCTCGGCACGGTGACCGACATCGTCGGGGGAACCGGCGGGCAGCTCGCGGCCGCTCTCGCGGTAGGGGCCGCTCTGGTGGGCTCGGTGCTGCGTTTCAACGCCGGGCAGATTGCGGGTGCGGTCGGCGTGGGCATCGCGGCCGGGGCCGGCACGGGCGTCGTGACGGGTCTTGTCGGCACGGCGATCATATGAGGGTCGGGGATGAGCGATTCTGTCAAGCACGCGATCCCCTCGCGTCTGGACGATCCGGAGCGCTGGCTCTTCTGGACGCTCGACGAGGCGGCGGTTCTTTTGGGACCGGCGGTCCTGGGGCTCGCCGCCAACGCCTTCGTGACCGGCCTCTTGGCCGGGCTCGGGGGGTGGGCGTTGCTCCGCCGGGCCAAGCGGGGCGGCGGCGCGGACGTGGCGATCTCGGCGCTCTACTGGTTCCTGCCGGACTTCGCGCTGGGATTCAGGGGGGCGCCCCGGAGCCACTTGCGGCGCTTCATCGGATGAGGAGGCACGGGTGAGACGGGACCTGATGGAAGCGGAGCGGAGGCGGGTGCGCGACGGGCGCGCGGCGCTGGCCGGGCTCCTGGGCCTGTCGCTCTTGGCGAACCTGGGTCTCAGCATCGGACTGGCCTCGGTGGAGCGCATGGCGGTGCTGATCCCGGCGGTCACGGGACCTTCCTGGGAGGTGGGCCGGAGCCGGGCCGGGCTCCGCTACCTGGAGGACATGGGGCGGACGGTGGCGGTGACGCTGCTTACGCTTACTCCCGAGAACGCCGAGCACGTGCGCGAGGCGGCGGCGCGGCTGAGCCACGCCTCGGCTCGGGGCGCCATCGGCGCCTGGGTGGCGGCGGAGGCCGGCCGCATGGAGCGGCGCGACCTGGCGACCGCGTTCTATCCCGAGCGGATCGAAGCGGACGCGGAGGGGCTGACGGCCGTGGTGGCGGGGGATCTCGCGACCTGGATCGGGCGCGAGCCGGTGTCGCGCGAGCGCAAGCGCTACCGGCTGGCCTTCCGCGTGGATGGCGGCCGGATCGGCCTGCTGCGTTTCGAGGAACTGAGGGACGGAGAATGAAACGAACGGCGAGAAGGAAGCGTGCAAGAGGCCGCGTGCAGATCCGGGGCGGGGGGCTGTCCTCCCGCGTGCTGATCCCGGCCCTGCTCTTGGCGGTCCTCTTTGTCCATGCGCCGGCGCCCGCAGAGGGCATGCAGATTCTGGACGCGGTGGACCATGCGGAGCTTGAAGCGGAGATCTCGGACCGGGCGGTGAGCCGCATCGCGCTCGTGGGCGACCGGGTCGCGCGGGTGATCCGCGGGCCGGACGGGTTCGCCGTCGAGCACGACGCCGCGCGGGGGGACGTGTACCTGCGTCCCACGGACCGCCCGGAGGTTCACATCGGCGGGGATATCGTTCGCGAGCCTTTGACGCTCTTCATCGGGACGGCCGGGGGCTTCACCTACCGGCTTGCGTTGACGGTGGCCGAGCGCGGTTCGGCTCAGATCCTGATTCGCAACGCGGCCGCGGTGTCCGAACCGGACTCGCCCAAGCCGGGCGATCCGCACGTGGGCGTGCTGGTGGCGCTTATCCGGGCGGTCGCGCGGCGCGAGGCCTTGCCGGGCTACACGATCGAGACGCCGGCCGAAGAGCCGGATGGGGACACCCTCGCCATCATCGAGATCTGGCGTGGAACCCGTTTCACCGTGCGGGTGCTGGAGGCCGGGGCTGGGCCGGGAGGCGACGCTCCGGCCCTGGCCGGCCGTCTTTCGCCGGGCACGGTGGCGATCTGGGTGGCGGCGCCGGGGAGCGGTCCTTCGGGAGGACGGCTCGCGGTGGCGGTGGATGACGCGTTGCGGGTGGTTTCACCGGGGGCAGTGCAATGAGCGCTTCGGAAAAGACCCCGATGGATCCGGAGACCCGGCGCGTCCGCCAGCGCCAGGTGCTGCTCTTCTCGGGCATTGCCGCGGCGGCCCTGGTGGTGTTCGCGGTGTGGATCTCGGCGGGTGGAGGCGGCGGGTCGCCGCCCCCGAGCGGGATCGAGGCGGAGCTTGTGGGGTCGGAGACGGCGGAGGCGAGCTGGGTGCGCCGGTCCGAGGCGCGGATCGGCGAGCTGGAGACGCGGCTCCGGGAGATGGAGACGCGACGCCGCCGATCGGAGCAGGAGAACGCGGATTTACGGGAGCGTCTCGCGCGGAACGCCGAGGACGGCCGGGTGGTGATCGATCAACAGGCGGCGGCGATCGAGGAGATGCGGCGGAGGCTCGAAGACCGGCCGGCCACGGCGGTTCCGGCGGGCGCGGACGGCGCGGGCCGAGGTGCCGGCCGACCGGTCTCCCGTGGGAAGGTTCCCGGGCCAGCAGACGGCGCCGCAGCGCCGATGATCCAGGAGTTCGAAAACGATGCGGCTCCGCCGCCGGGCGACGGCGCTGCGGCCAGGGGACCCCGCTCGCTCAAGCTCTGGCTCCCGGCGGGGTCTTATGCGGACGCGGTGGTGCTGGCCGGCGTTGACGCCTCGGTGGGGGTTACGTCCCAGGGCGATCCGCGGCCGGTGCTGCTTCGGCTGACCGGCCCGGCCCGGAGCGCGGCCGAGGGCGGCGAGGCGCTCGAAGCGGACGTGGCGGGCTGCACCCTGACCGGCGCGGCCTACGGAGACCTGTCCTCGGAGAAGGTCTACGTGCGGCTTCGGACCCTGACCTGCGCGGGCCCAGGACGGGAGACCGTGATCGAGACGCAGGTTGCGGGCTTCGTGGCCGGCAGCGGCAAGGTCGGGGTGAGGGGTCCGGTGGTTAGCCGCGAGGGAGCGCTGGTGGAGAAGGCGTTCCTCGCGGGGCTCATCTCGGGCGCGGGCGAGACCGCCGCCAACGCGCTGCAAACCCCCGCCGGTGGAACCGGCGAAGGCGGGGGCGCGAGCCTGGCCGATCTCGGCCGGGCCGGTCTTGGCGGCGGCGCGGGGTCGGCTGGCCGCAGGGTCGCCGACTACCTGATCCGCCGGGCCGAGCAGTACCAGCCGGTGATCCAGTTGCAGACCGGCACGCAGGTCACGGTGGTCTTCATCGAAGGCGCCCGGATCGACGGGCGCGGGGAGGGCCGCAGCGGAAGCAACGGCCGGAGGGCAAGCAAATGAGAACGCAAAGGACCAGCCGTCCACGAATCGCGGACTACCTGCAGTTGATCCCCACACTACTCGTGGCGATGCTGGTTGTCGGCGGCTGCTCGGCGACCCACGTGGGCGACGCCTGGCAATGTCCCCTTGCGCAGGGAGCCGCCTGCACGAGTGTGGCGGACGCCGATCCGGCGGCCGCCTCTTCCGGGAAGGCTCAAGGGCTTCCGACTCTCGGCCCGCTCCTCTGGGCCAAGGCTCGCGACGTGGGCGAAGGCCGCACTTCCTGCGGCGAACCCTGCGATCCCCTTGCCTGGCTTGCGGAGTGGTTAGGGATTCCGGAGGAGCTCGGCGACGGCGCCGCCATCGGGGAACTTGAAGCCGCTCCGCCGGACGAAGGAACTTCGGACCCGTCCAGTGACGGCCTTCGGACGAAGGAGAAAATCGCGCGGATCTGGATCGCCCCCTTCGTGGACTCGGGCGGGGTCTACCGGGAGGCCCATTGGGTGCGGACGGTGCTGGAGCCGGCACGCTGGAGGCTCCGGTGATCGAGCGGCTCAAGGATCTCCTCAGGGGACCGGACGCGCTTCAGCCCTGGACGCTTCCGGTCCTTCCCTCGCCCCTCGTGGACCTCCTGCCCTGGAGGGCCTGGGACGAAGGCGGGGAGTTCTACATAAACGCCGGGAGCTTGGGCTTTCTGCTGGAGCTTCCGCCCTTCGCGGGGATCGACGACGGAACGCTGGAGGCCCTGGCGGGTACCCTGGCCGACGCCGCGCCCGAGCGTGCGGTGGTCCAGGTCATTCACTGGACGAGCCCGCGCTACGGAGCGGCGATCCGGAGCTGGGCCGAACCGCGTTTGGGCACGGGCGGAGTGCAGGCGGGAATGGCGGCGCGGCGCCGGGCGCTCCTCACCCATGCCGGCTGGCGCCCGCTCCATGCGGGCGGACCGCCGTTCACACTCAAGGACTGCCGGGTGTTCCTGGCGGCGTGTCTCCCGGGCCAGCCGGGGCCGGCGGCCGAGACGGCGCTTGGGAGTTTCCGGCGGGCTCTCGAAGGGACCCTCGCCTCGGCCGGCGCCGAGACGAGGCGGGTCGATCCGGATACGCTCCTGTCGCTCGTGGCGGAACTTGCGGCGCCCGATCCGGAGGGAGCGCATGACGGGGAGCTCGACCGGCCCCGGCGGCGCTGGTCGCCGCGGGATCCGATCCACCTGCAATGCGCCGCTCCCGGGCGCGCCCTTTCCGTCGCCCCGACGGGTCTCGTGTTCCATCATCCGGACGGGACGGACGTGGCGGTCCGCATCCTCTCGGCGCGGGCCTTGCCCGAGGTCTGGCCGGGCTGGCGCGGCAACGCTTTGATCGGCGACTTTCACCGGGATTTTCTCCAGCCTGGCGCCCCGGTCCTGACCGCGCTCACTGTGATGATGGGCGAGGCGGCAGACGGGGAGCGCGCCTTTCTGAAATCCGCACGGGCAACGCAACAGGCGGGCACCGGGATCGCGCGCTACCTGCCGGGCCTGCCGGAGAAGGCCCGGGACTGGCGCTTCGTCACCGAGCGGCTCAAGGACGGCGAGCGGCTGGTGAAGGCCTGCTACATGGTGGCGGTCTACGCGCCCCTGGACGGGATCGACGAGGCCGAGCAGGCGGTGCGGGCGATCTACCACGGCCAGGGCTGGCGCCTGGGCGCCGAGCGTTACGCCCATCTCCCGGGCTGGCTCGCCTGCCTGCCCATGGTGCCTGCGGGCGGGCTGGACGCCGACCTCGCCAAGATGGGGCGGATGAAGACGCTCCTCACCTCGTCGGCCGTGAACCTTGCGCCGGTGCACGGCGAATGGCGCGGCCAGGAGGCGGTGCGCGATGCGCCGCCAGCGCTGCTGCTCATCGGAAGGAGGGGCCAGCCCGCCTGCTGGTCCCCTTTCGCGAACGAGGCCGGGAACTACAACGTGGCGGTCACGGGCAAGTCCGGGTCCGGCAAGTCGGTGCTGATGCAGGAGCTGGTCTCGGGGATAGCGGGAGCAGGCGGCGAGGCCGTGGTGATCGACGACGGGCGTTCCTTCCAGCACACGGCCGAAGCCCTGGGCGGGGCCTTCATCGCCTTCGGCAAGGACCCGGCCAGGCTGAACCCCTTCGCCATGATCGACGCCGAAGCGGCGGCCCGGGACAGCGACTACCGGGAGGAGTGTTTTGCGATGCTGGCGGCCGTGATCGGGCGCATGTGCCGGCGCCGCGGGCGCATCGACGACATCGAGGCGGCGTTGATCGACGAGGCCATCGCGGGCGCCTGGGAGGAGGCCGGGAACGGCGCCGACCTCGGGACCGTGCAGAGCCGGCTCGGGGAGGCCGGCGACCGGCGCGCGTCGGACATGGCCCTGGCCCTGCGTCCGTGGCGGCCGGGGGGCGCCTTCGGGCGGCTCTTCGAGGGGACCGAGACTCCAGCCCTGGACGCCGCCCTCACCGTGTTCGAGCTCGCCGAGCTCAAGGGCCGGGGCGACGTGCAGGGGGTGGTGCTCATGCTGGTGATCTTCCTCGCGACACAGCGCATGTATCACGGCCCCCGCACGCGCCCCAAGGCGATCGTAATAGACGAGGCCTGGGACCTTCTTTCGGGCGACGACAGCCGGGCGTTCCTCGAAGGCGCGGCCAGGCGGGCGCGGAAGTACCGGGGCGCGCTCGTCACCGGCACCCAGAGCGTCAACGACTACTACGCCAACCCCGCGGCCCGCGCGGCCTGGGAGAACTCGGACTGGGTGATCTTCCTGGCCCAGAAGGACGAGTCCGTGGAGCTATTGAAACAGGAGAAACGCATCCACTGCGATCCGGGCATGGAGCGGGCGCTCAAGAGCCTCGCCACCGTGGACGGGCGCCACGCCGAACTGGTGCTGCACGGTCCGGACGGCTGGCGGGTGGCGCGGCTGGCGCTCGACCGCTGGTCGACGGCGCTCTACTCCTCGCGCGGACCGGCGTTCGCCGCGGTCGAGCGCCTCAAGGACGAAGGGCTCACGACCGAACAGGCCATCGACCGCATCGCCGACGCCGGCCTGCCAGAGGCCACGGCCGACAGCCCTGCGGACGGAGCGCGGTAAGGGTTCCGCGGGTCGGTTGGCGCTGGAACGGGTACGGGGACGCGAACGAAAGGAGAACGCACATGAGTTCAGACGGGAGCACAGGAGCGCGGCCACGCGCCACGGTCGGGACCGGGAACGTCGGGTCCGAGGATCGGCCGCTCGACTGGCCTGGGGATCCGGAGTCGCTGACGGCGGAGGCCGTGGACTTCGAGGCCTTGGCGCATGTTCTGGCGAACACGTGCCGCCGGGGCGGACGGTTGAGGCGGTTCCACTCGGTGGCGGCCCATGCCGTGCTGATGAGCGAGGCGATCGAGACGCTGGGACAGCCGGGAACCGGAGACAGCCGCGCGGCGGCCCTCTACGCGCTGCTCGCCGATGCAGGCGTTGCCTGGCTGGGCGCCGAGTCCGCTTCCTCCCAACGCGGAGCGGAGCGGTTCCAGCGGCTCCGGGGGACCGTCGAACAGGCCGTGCGCGAGTCGGCCGGGCTCGACCCGGAGCCCTCCCCGGAACAGGCGGAGCTGCTGCGTTTCGTGGCCCGCATGGCCGAGGCCGCGGAGGACCGGGATCTTCCGGGAGCGCGTGGCAGGGCGGCGCCCGCGGTCGCTTTCCCGCCGCTCAAGCGCCGCATCCGGACGGTCGAACCCGGCCGTGCGGCCAGGCTCTGGCTGGACCGTTTCCGCTCTCTCCGGAGGCCGGCGGATGCGGCGGGGAACACCCTCCCGCCAGAGGGGGCGCAGGGATCCGTCCGGACGGAGCCCGAGGCTGGAGGGCTGCGCGATGGGGATTGAGGCGGTGGGGAGCGGACGAAGGGTGCGATCGTGAGCGGGGTCGCAACCCTTGGGTCTGCGTTGCTGCTCGCGGCCGGCGTGGCCGCGGCGGTCGCGGCGCTTTCGGCGCGCATGGCCCTGGAGAGGGCGCCGCGCATCGCGAGCGTCCGGCTTGGCGAGTTGACCGCGGACTACATGACCAAGGCGGCCCGTGAGCACGGAGACGGGGACGAGGCGATGGAGGCCGCACGGCGCTGGGCGGCACGCCTTGAGGAGGCCCTTGCGCGGATCGCGGCGCGACACCACGCGGTGCTCCTCCCCGCAAGGGCGGTGGCCGCCGGCGCCAAGGATCTCACCGCCGAGGTCAGGGCGGCGATCCGGACCGGGAACCATTCTGGTGCGCATCCGGAGGAAGAGCGGTGAGAACGACCACGAACGTCTCAAGAAGCGGGCCGCGACGGAACAAGAGGATACTGCTTTGGGCATCCGTGCTGGCCATGGTGTGGCTCGCCGCGGCCTCTCGCGTCTACGTCAATGCGAGTTGGTCCGACGGGGCCTGGGGCTATCTCGTGCTCCCGCTCCCGGGCGCGCCCCAACGGGGGGATGCGGTCCTGTTCGACCCGCCCGAGGCGGCGGATTCTCCGATCCCCTACTTGAAGACCGTGCGCGGGCTGCCGGGAGATCCGGTGAGCGTCGACGGCGGTCGCCGCGTTTCGGTGAAAGGCGTGGTCCTTGGCGTTGCCAAGACCCGCGCCCGCGACGGGCGCGCGCTGGAGATGGCCGCGCCCGGGGTAATCCCGCCCGGTCACTACTATGTCCACGCCGATCACGCGGACAGCCATGACAGCCGCTACGCCGAGATCGGCCTGGTGCCGCGGGAGCGCATCCGCGGCCGCGCCCTGGCGCTGCCCGCCCTTCCCTGGCTCGGGCTGGACGGACCCCTGGCGGAACCCGTGGAGGCGCGGCCGTGACGCGGCATCTGCTCCTGCGGGGGCTTCTGGTGGCCGTGACCGGCTGTGCGCTGACGCTCGTTGCGGAACCCGGGCGGGCGAAGGACCTCGGGGCGCGCGGCGTGGTCTGGCCGGTCGCCGAGCCCGACCTGCTCAGGGAGGTCGAGACGCGGCTGAGAGAGATGGATGCCTCCGGGGATCTGGCCCGCATGCGCCGCGAGGCCCTGGAGCGGGCGCGGGAACGCATCGAGGTGCCCGGACGCGTGGCCGGCATCGTGCCCGCCGTCTCTCGTCGCACCCGGCTCTTCGATCCTTCCGTCACCGTGGAGCGGGACATCCGGACGCACGATGGAACCCTGATCGCGGCCCGTGGCGCGCGGATCAACCCGCTGGACATGCATCCGCTGACACGGGATCTGCTGTTCATCGACGGCGCGCGGCCGGTGGAGGTCGCCTGGGCGCTTCGCCACCACAGGCCCGCGAGGATCGTGCTCCTGGCGGGCCGTCCCCTGGCCCTCGCGCGGGCTCACGGCCGCCGGTTCTTCTTCGACCAGGGCGGCCGGCTCTCGAAACGCTTCGGGTTGCGCTCGACCCCGTCACTGGTCGCGGCCGAAGGGTCGATGCTTCGGATCACGGAAGTGCCTCTCCAGGACGAATCGAACGCCACGGCCGCTGGAGGCCGGCCATGAAGTTCTGGACGACTATGGGCGTCACCCTGGTTCTCGCCGGCGTGCTAGCGGCCGGAACCGCATCCGCCCAGTCCTGTACCGGGCGTTTCGTGAACCCCGTCACGGACGTGTGCTGGGAGTGCCTGTTCCCGATCTCCATCGGGCCGATCCGCATGGGGAGCGCCGCGGGCGCCCCGGACACGCCCAACCCTGGATCGCCGATCTGCTTCTGCGGCAACCCGATCCCTCGGATCGGTCTCTCGCTCGGCATGTGGGAACCGGCGCGGCTCCTCGACGTGAGCCGCGCGCCCTGGTGTTTCCCGAACCTCGGCGGCATGACCGTGGACCCCGGCCTGCCCGCGGGGCGCGGACGCACCGGCTCTTCGGGGGGCGACGGCGCCTCGGGGTCGACATGGCACGCCCACTACTACGTGTACCCGCTGCTTTCCTGGATTGGGGCGCTGCTCGATCTCGGCTGCCTCGAAGGCGGCGGACTCGACATCGCCTGGATGTCCGAGCTCGACCCCGCCTGGCAGGACGACGAGCTGTCGTTCCTGCTGGATCCTGAAGCCGCGCTGTTCGCGGACCTGCCGGCCCAGGCGGCCTGTGCCGCCGATTGCGCCGCCGCCTCGGCCGGCCTGCCGCTCGATTCGCTGTTCTGGTGCGCCGGCTGCCAGGGAGGGATGTATCCCCTGACCGGGAACGTGGCCGCCCACGTGGGCGGGGTCCAGGCCTCGCTCCTGGCCGCCGAGCGCCTGGTGTTCCGTCTTCACCGGCTGCTGCTGGCCTGGGGCACCTCCGGGACGGCGGCGCTCTGCGGCCGCTACCCGATGCCGGTCATGAAGAAGTCCCAGTACCGCTGGCAGATGACCCAGCCGGTGCCGGCCACTTCGCCTCTCACGGGCTGCAACCCCACGGGCCGGTCCTCGGTGCTCTGGGAGGCGCTCCGCGAGCTGCCGGCGGCCGGCGAGAATTTTGGGTATCTGCTCTGGCGGAAGCGGAATTGCTGTCTGCTCTAAGGAGGTTGCCATGAACCGCAACGCGATTCGCGGAACCGTCGCCGCGTTGGCCTCCGTGACTATGCTGGCCGCCTGGTGCGGCCCGGGCCAGGCGCAAGGGGCGCCTGGGGACATGGCGCGCGACGTCGCCGAGGAAGTCCTCCGAAAGGCGAAAAGAGATGATCGTCGCGACCTGGATGGTTGGTCGCGTTCGGTGATCGAAGACGCGCTCGAACGCGCGGGCAGAAGGGCCTTCAGCGCCCCCGCCCCGCTCCCGGCCGAGGACCATGCCCGCCGGGTTGCCGGCGGTCTTACCACGCGGCCCCACGGCCCGGAGGTGATCGTTTTCATGAGCCTGTCGGCGCCCGCCGAGAGCTGGCGGCAATGGAGTCGCGAGGCGGCGCGGATCGGAGCGCCCCTGGTGCTGCGCGGGCTCGGTCCGGACGGGTTTCAGGCGACGGTGAAGCGCATCGGGCCGTTTCTGGACCGCGGGTCGGGAGCAGCGATCGATCCGCGCCTGTTCCGGCTCTTCGACATCAAGGCGGTCCCGGCCGTGGCGGTGGTCCCGGACGGGGTTCCGCCCTGCGAAAGCCGCGGCTGCTCGGCGGATCCAGCTCCGCCCCACGACCGGGTAGCAGGGAACATCGGCCTGGAAGCGGCGCTCGAAGCCATCGCCTCCGAGGGCGGGCCGGGCCGGGTGGCCGCACGCCGCCATCTGGCGGACCTGAGAGGAGACGCGCCATGAACCAGCGCCGCGGAATGAAGGCGGTCATCTTGATCCTGTTGGTCCTGGCGTGTTTCGCTCCCCGCCGCGTTTCGGCCGAAGACCCGAAAGCCGCGGCCCGGGCCATCGGCCAGGCAGGCAAGGCGGCAGCGAGCGCTATCGCAAAGGACGCGGATTCCACCGCCCACGTGCCGGGCTACATCGGAACGAGCCTGCCCGAGCGGGGTATGAGCGCAAGCGAGCTGGAAACCGCCGCGCACCGGGCATTGGCCGATCCCGCCGATCCCGGAGGCCGGGCCGGCCGTGCGTTGATCGAGGCTTCCGCCGAGCGTCCGGAGGAGCCCGTCGGGGCCGGGGATCCGATCGTGCAGCGCGGGGAGGGGATCGAAGGCGACGCGCAATCTCCGAGCTGGAAGGCGGACGGGCTCGCTTCCGGATCTGCGACGGGATGCGGCGCCGGCGTGGAGGACGCCGGGGCCGGCGGCCAATGCGGCGGGGTCTCGTGGTGCGTGGGCGCCGATTGCGAAACCACTGGGGCCCGGTCCAACACCGGTTTCGTCGAATCGGTGGCCCGGGTCAACATGGTGCTTGAGCTGGGCGGCGAGGAGTTCGACCGCGAGAATCTCGAGTTCTTCCGAGGCACGCGCCGTTCCTGCCTGATCCGTTGGGGAGGCCTCGCCGATTGCTGCAAGGACTCAGGGGTGCTCGTCGGGCTTGCTCACTGTACCGAAGAGGAGCGCCTTCTTGCCGAGGAGCGCCATGATGGGAACACGCACTATCTGGGGAAGCGATGCGCGAGGCGGATCCTGGGGGTCTGTGTCCGCCGGGAACGCTCCTGGTGCGTGTTCGGCTCGAAGCTCGGGCGCATCCTGCAGGAAGGGGTGCGGAGCCAGCTCGGGATCGGCTGGGGAAGCTGCCGCGGCTTTACGGTCGAAGAGATGGAGAGCATCGACTTCGAGGCCGTGGACCTCTCCGAGTTCACGGAGAACCTCATGGACGGGTCGCACGAGCCCTCGATCGAGCTTCCCGAAGCGGGCCAGGCCGGCGCGGTGATGAGGGCGCGCATCCGTGACTTCTACCAGAGAAACGAGTGAAGGGGCGGGCATGAATCGCGCATGCGTCCTATCCGTTGCCTGCCTCCTGTGCATCGTCGTGGTGCTGCCCGTGAACGCGCGCGAATGGCGGCCGTGGTGCGGGTCTCCGTCGGCCTCGGATGGGGAGGTGTCGCGGCCGCTCGGATGGCACTTCTATTGCGACAAGGACCAGGAGGACGCGGAGCGTGACGTCCCGGCCCAGCAAACGCTGCCCGTTTCACCGGCAGGGCCGATGGAACGCATTCTGGAGATGCGCCGGGTCCTGGGGGAGGCCCGGGCCAAGGCCGTCCTTGAACCGAGCCCGGAGAACGTTGCGGCCTACCTCCGCCTCCAGCAGGAAGCCCTGCAGCGAGCCGCCTCCTTCTCGGACGCCTTCCGCCGCACCGTCTGGTCGAGCCCGGACCTGGACTACACGCTCAAGCGTCCGGTGGGCGCGCTCGCCAAGAGGCTCTGGTCGGACGAACGGCGGGCGGAGCGCGCGGCGGTCCTGGCCAGGCTCGAGGAGCGTTACGGGCTCATTTATCTCGGCCACGCGCGATGTTCGGGATGCCGCGTGTTCGGCCCGCTCCTGCGAGCCTTCGCGCTGCGCCACGGACTTGACGTGCTCGCGGTGTCGATGACGGGCGAACCGCTGGAAGGCTGGCCGGAAGCGGTACCCGACCAGGGCCGCGCCGCGCGCCTGGGCCTCACGAGCAGGGTCGTCCCCGCGGTTTTCCTCTATGACACGCGGACCTCCAGGGCTTTGCCGGTCGCCTTTGGCGTGGTTGCCGAGGACCAGCTCGCCGAAAGGATCTTCGCCCTGACCGCGCGGGAGGTGGGAGATGACTACTAGGCGCGGATTCGTGGCGGTGTTGGCCGCGGCAGGGCTCTGGCTCGCTGCGCCCGTCCACGCGGATGTCCTCTCGGAGATGGAGAACTTCTGGAGGGGCGCGGCGGTGAACACCACGGGCCCGACCGCGTTCGACGGCCAGGCGTCCGGCCACTGGACTCTCGGGAACCTATACCTGCGCGCACCGGTGCGCTCGGAGGCAATCGCCTCGGTAAGCCTGCCTTCCTTCCGCGCCGGTTGCGGCGGCATCGACGCGTTCGCCGGCTCGTTTTCCTTCATAGACTCAGACCAGTTGATCGCCTTCGGCCGCGCCGTCGCCCAGAACGCCGCCGGCTTCGCCTTCGAGCTCGCGCTCGAGACCATATCGCCCGTGATCGCCGAGACCATGTCGAAGCTCCGGGCCTTGGCCCAGTGGGTCAACAACCAGAACCTGGACTCCTGCGAGACCGCACAGGCTTTGGTCGGAGCGGTCTGGTCGAGGAACGACCGGGCGAGCGCGGCCATCTGCGCGGCCGTGGGCACGCGGCAGGGGATCTTCTCCGACTACGCGGCCGCCCGCCACGGGTGCGGCTCGGACGGGAAGCGCAACTCGACCCTCGCCGCCGCCTCCGGACCGCTCAAGGATCAGGTTCCGGTCAACGTCAACTACGCCTGGCGTGCGGTGCGGGCTTCGAGCTTTCTGGGATCGGATCAAGATCTCGGCGAGTTTGCCATGTCCGTCTCCGGGACCGTGATCGTCACCGCGCCGGTCTCGGACAGCGACCCTTCCGGCCCGCGAGTACGCATCCTGGAACCCTTGGCGCTGGACCGCCGCGTGACCGAGATCCTGATGGAAGGCGGCGGCGCCCTCCCGGTCTACCGGTGTGACACGGCCGCGGACTGTCTCAACCCCACCCTCGGCGGCCTGCCCGTCCCGGCGGCGAGGGGGTTCCGGAACCGGGTCGCGGGACTGCTCCGCCGTCTGGTCGATGCCGTGCGCACGGATACAGCGCCGTCGTCCGACGCCTTGGGCCTCGTCAATCTCACCACCCTCCCGGTCTACCGTGTCGTGAACACCGCCGCGGCCTATCGTGGCGCGGTGGTGGAGCAGGAGGTGGATTCGCTCGCCGAGGCGGTGGCGCTCGACGTCCTCCAGGTCTGGATCTCGGACCTCCACCGGACGGTCGAGGCGCGCGCCGGGACCCTGGACATCGCGGACGGCGACCAACTGGAGCGCTGGCGCGAGGGACTGCGCCGGAACCGGGCAGCGCTCGCGCGCCACCGTCACGAGGGGTTGGAGCGGTTCAACACGGCACTGGCTGTGGTCGAGAAGCTGAGACTCATCGAGACCGAGCTTGCGGGGGCGTTGTCGGCGGATCTCCGCGCGGCGCTCGCCTTCTCGCGCGGCGCTTCCGGGTCCCGATAGCGGCAAGGGCGCCGAGGAGAGGCGGCTGTGTACGAACTCTTCACCCTGGGAGGTGGCGCCTATCTGGTCGACCTCCTGAACGCGGTCGCAGCGATCACGGGCGGCGGAGCGTTCGTGACCCTGGCTCAGATTGCGGGCGTCACCGGGCTCGCCTGGGCGCTGTTCCGCACCGCCTTCGGCGGCTCGTGGAAGGACAACGCCAAGTGGCTGCTGCTCTTCGCCGCGGTCTGGGGCGCCATGGTGGTGCCGAAGGCGACCGTGCGGGTCGTGGACCGGCTCGACCCTGCGCTGGCGCCAGCGGTCGTGGCCAACGTCCCCATCGGCCTGGCGCTCTTTGCCTCCGTGACGAGTCAGGTGGGCGACGGCCTCACGCGGCTCACCGAGCAGGCCTTCTCGCTTCCGAACGATCTGACCTATCGCCGCCACGGACTCATTTTCGGCGCGAGGCTAGCGGCCGCGGTGACCCGGATGGAAGTGACCGACGCGGTGTTCGGGCGTAACCTCAGGGCCTATGCGCGGCAGTGCGTGTTCCACGCCCTGCTCCTGGGGCATATCTCCGCGGACGATCTCCGCGAGAGCACCGACATCTGGCGGCTCGTCACCGCCACCGGCTCGCCGTCCGCCGGGGCCTCGCCCGCGCGCATGGTCGAGTACGCGACCCGCGGGGCGCCCGCGGGCACCGGCGCGACCCCCGTTGACCGCGAGATCGTCACCTGCGCGGAGGCGGCCTCGCGGCTCGACGCGCTCTGGGGGGCCGAGATCGGAAGGGCGTCGGGTATCTTCGGGCGGAGGCTCTTTCCCGGGGCGGCGACCGAGGCCCTGGCCCGCGCCGAGTTCGTGGCGGCGCTGCCCGCCGCCCACGCCTACCTGATCGGCGCGTCGAGGACCGCGGCCGAGATCCTGCGCCAGCAGATGGTCCTGAACGCCGTCCACGGCGCGGGCGAGCAATGGGCCGCGGAAGCCGGGAACGCCGCCGCGCTCAGGGCCTATACCGAGGCCCGGGCCGAGACCCAGACCGTCTCGGCCTACCGCGCCATCGGCCGCCAGGCTGAGACCTGGGTGCCGATGCTCCGCATCGTGTTCGAGTGCCTCTACGTGGGGGCCTTCCCCATGGCGGTGCTGCTCATGCTCACTCCCGCGGGCAGCGGGATCTTCCGGTCCTACTTCTCGGGGCTCGTCTGGCTCCAAAGCTGGGGGCCGCTCTACGCGATCCTCCACCGCATCTCCATGGGTGAAGCCGCCGAGCGCATGAGCGCGGGCGCTCTGATGCCGGGCGGCGACGTCGGCGTGTCGCTTGTGGCGCAGGCGGGGATCCAGGCGGTGGCGTCGGACGTGGCGGTCATGTCGGGCTACCTCTCGATGTCAGTGCCGTTCCTCGCCGCCGCACTGGCCTACGGGGTGGGGAGGGCGACAGGTCTCGCCACCTCGGTGCTCGCGGTCGGCCAGGAGGCGGCGTCCTCGGCGGCGCAGGAGGGCACGACGGGCAACGTCTCGCTCGCCAACACCGTGTCCGACACCCACCGCTTCGGAACGGTCGAGGGAAACCAGGTCCGGACCTCGCTGCATGTCGACACGGACCGCTACACGGGGTTCGCCCCCGGAGGCGCGGGCTTCACCGTGACCGGTGACGGCACCGCGGTGGCGGACGCGGGTTCCGCCACGAGCCGTATCCCGGCGGCGGGCGTGAGGCTCTCCGAATCCCTCGCGACGAGCCACGAGAACCGGGCGAGCGCCGCCCGGGAGCAGGCCCGGCACTGGTCGGCGGAGGCCGCCACGGCACGGACGGCGGCCGCTACCGATTCGGCGGCCATGGTCGAGCGGTTCTCGCGCGACGTGAACACGGGCGTCGCGCATTCGCGGGGAGTGACGGAGAGCGAGAGCCAGAGGGTCCAGAGCCTCGAATCCCACTTCGAGAGGCTGTCCGAGGCTGGCGGCATCACCAAGGAGCAGGCGGCCGCTATCACCAGCGCGGCCAAGGCGGGAGGGGGCTTCGACTTCATCGTCAAGTTCGGAGCCGACGGATCGGTGAGCTGGCGGGGCCAGACCTTGAGCCGGGAGGCCTGGAACCGGATGACCGACTATGCCGAGCAGAACAGCCTGCTCGATGTCTGGTCCCGGGTGGCCGAAGCGTCGAGGCGCTACTCCACCGCATCGGGCGAGAGCGAGCTCAAGAGCCTGGAGGAGAGTTTCGGGTCGAACCTGACGCGGATGCGCCGCTTCGGGGAGCAGGAGGCCCTCAGTCACCGAGAAGCCGAGAGTTGGAGCAACCAAGCGGCCGAGGTGCGGAGCCAGGCCCAGGCCATCGACCGGGAGCTGGGCCAGCCTTTCTTCACCTGGCTGACCGCCCGCAGGGGCGCCGATGGTAGGGATATCGGCGTTGCGGGCGCCATGCGGCTGGCCTCCCCTCAGACGCCGGAGGACGCCGAAGAGCTTCGTGCACACGCCGCCGCCTTCATCGCGGAACGGTTCCCGGCGCCCCGGGGCGCGGACCCCGCCTCCGTGGCGGAGTCGGCGGACTACGAACGGACCGTTGAAGGGATGCGGGAGTCGCACAGGAGCGGGACCACGGCGGCTTGGGCGGAGTGGTCGGGCTGGGCTCGGGAATACGGCGGCGGGGGCCATGAACGGGGCAGCGTCGGAATACGGGCGGGACAGAGGCGCGCCGAGACCGATACCGAGCTGGATATCCGGGAGGCGGAACGCAAGGTGCGGGGCGGGGTGGCGGAAGAGCGCAACGAGAAGGGGCGCGCCAAGGTGGCGGCGGAAACCGACCGGCCCTTTGGGCAGCATGCAGCCGAAGCGGTCCCGTTGGTGGGGGAGTGGCTCGGCGGCAAGCTCTACGGCACGGCCGGGAACACGGCGCCGGACAAGGGCAGGAAGAAGGATCGGGCAGACGGCGGTCCCTTCGACCGGGACGAGGCGCTCGGGCCGTGAACGGAAGGATTCGATGATGTTCGGAAAGGCTACGCTCAGAGGAGGCCAGACCCTTCTCCACGATGTTCACATGTGGGGGCAGCTGGTCCGCTGGGAAATCCTCGGCCTCGTCCTGACGATCATTCTGGTCCCCGCTGTCGCGGCCTTCCGCACCACGACCGGCTATGAATGGCGTGTCGTCGGCATGGGGACCCTGGCCCAGGTCAAGCTGGCCCTGGGGTATGACCGCGATTCGGGGCAGGCGTACGAGTGGCGGGAAGGCAGGAAAACGGCGACGAGGATCGTCGACATCGCCGCGGACCCCAGAATCGAACGGATCCGTAGACGCCTGCTCGACACCATCTACGGCAAGGCGTGGATGGGCCTGGGGTTGGGCGCGGGCGCCATGGCCCTCTTCACGTTGTTGTTCTGGATCATCGGACGTCGCATGGAGCGCGCCAAACGCCTGCGCGGCGCCGAGATGGCTACGGCGCGTGAGCTCCGAAGGCGTGTGCAGCCCTTCTCGGTGCGCTTGGCGGAGACCTTTTTTCCGGCCGCGCGCCGGGCCTCCTGCCGCATCGCCGGAATTCCGTGGCCCGAGCGCGCCGAGACACAGCATACCATCGTCTCGGGCACCACCGGCTCGGGCAAGACCGTGCTGATCTCGGACCTCGTCGCCCAGATCCGGGCGCGGGGCGAGCGCTGCATCGTCTACGACAAGATGGGGACGTATACGCGTTCGTTCTTCGATCCCGCCCGCGACGTGCTGATGAACCCCCTGGACGCCCGCGCTCCGCGCTGGTCGCCTTTTTTCGAGGCCAGGACGCCCCGCGACTTCGACATGATGGCCGCTGCCTTGATTCCCCAGCAGAAGGACACGGTGGACCCGTTCTGGGTGACGGCCGCGAGGCAACTGTTCTCCAATGGAGCGGGGGTCCTCTGGAGGGATGGAGTGACCGAGAACCGGAGGCTCGTCGATGAACTGCTCAAGACCGAACTGGCCGCACTGGCCCAAGCCATGGAGGGCACCGTGGCCCAGTCCATCGTGAGCCCTGAGAACCCGAAGACCGCACTCTCCGTGCGAGCGATGCTGACCGCGAATCTGGGCGCGCTGGAGTTCCTGCCCGATACGGGAATGTCCTTCTCGATCCGCGAGTGGGTCGGCCGGGAGGACGAGACGGGGTTCCTGTTCCTCACTTCCCGCGGAGACCAGCACGCGAGCTTGCGGGGACTCATCTCCACCTGGCTCGAGATCGCGGTCAACGCGCTCCTCTCGCTCCACCACGACGACGCGCGGCGGATCTGGTTGGTCCTGGACGAGCTGCCCCCCCTCCACCAGGTGCCGAGCCTGCAGCCGGGGCTCGCGGAGTCCCGCCAGTTCGGGGGCTGCTTCGTGCTGGGAATCCAGGTGTTCTCGTCCCTGCGGGACATCTACGGCAGGAACGGCGCGGAAACCATCTCCGGGCTCTGCGGCACCCGCGTGGTGCTGTCGGCCCCGGACCAGGAGACCGCGCAGTGGTCGGCAGAGAGCCTCGGGCGCGGAGAGGTCGAGGAGTACACGCACGGCATGAGCTACGGCGCCAGCACCATGCGCGACGGCGTCTCGCTCACCCAGCACCGCCAGATGCGCCCCCTGGCTTTGCCGTCGGAGATCATGCGGCTCGAAAACCTGCACGGGTACCTGAAATTCCCCGGCCCGTTTCCGGTCACCTCCATAGAACTCCGGTACGTCGATCGCCCGGCCTCGGCCGAACGGTTCGTCGCGCGGGAGGGCGATGCGGCAAACGCGGAAACGGATGCGTCGACGCCGGACGGAGAGCCGGGCGATGGCGATTCGGGTCTCGTGGACGAGCGGGTGGAGGGCGAAGACAAGGCCGATCCGCCAGCCGTAGCGCCCGTCCCTGCCGGCGTGGAGGAGCGTGGCGACGGCAGCCGCTCTGGCGCCGAGCCGCGATCTTCGGCGCCGGACACCCATCGGGCACAGGATTGGGCCTGAGATGCTGTCCATCGGAGCGCTCGGTTCGGCCGCCCAGGGCGCCAGCTACTACGAGCGCGACGGCTACTACGCGAACGACGATCCCGGGCACAAGTCGGCGAGCGCGTGGGCCGGCAGGGGCGCGGCGGAGTTGGGGCTCTCGGGCGAGGTTGATTCGGACGTCTTCAGGTCCGTGCTGGAAGGGAAGGTGCCGGACGGCTCGGGCCGCCGGCTGGGCCGCCAGGGCAAGGATGGGGAGATCGTCCACCGTCCGGGGCGCGACCTCACCTTCTCCGCTCCCAAGTCTGTCTCGATCGCGGCGCTCGTCGGCGGCGATACACGAATCGTCGACGCGCACGACCGGGCCGTGAAGGCGACGCTCGCCTGGGTGGAGGGCAATGCGGCCGAGACCCGGGTGCATGACCCGAAGACCAGGCGGATGGTGCGGGCACGCGATCAGGAGATCGTCGCCGCCACATTCCGCCACGATACCTCGCGGAACCTGGACCCGCAGCTTCACACCCACGCCGTCCTGGCCAACATGGTGAGGGGCGGAGACGGCAAGTGGCGCACGATGGCCAACGAGGGCCTCTACGAACGGCAGAAGCTCATCGGCATGCTCTACCGGAACGAGCTGGCGCGATACTTGGCCGAACTCGGTTACGGGATCGAGAAGACCCACGCGGATGGACGCTTCGAGATCGCGGGCGTTTCGCGCGAGGTGGTAGAGGCCTTCTCGACCCGCAGGGCCGAGATCGAGGCGGCGATGGAAGAGCGCGGTCTCGGCGCCACCGCGGCAAACCCGCGCATTGCCGAGCGCGCCGCGCTCATGACCCGGGCGGCGAAGCGCGATGTCGACCGGGGTGCGCTCCTGGGGGTTTGGGAGAAGCAGGCGGCCGACCTCGGGTTCGACGCCCATGCGATCGCTGCCGCGGCGGCGGCGAAGGTCGCCGCGCCCTCGACAAAGGGCCGGGAGACCACGACGGAGACGGGCAAGGCGTTTGTGGCGGTAAACGGCACACCAAGCATGAATGCGGCGATTGGCGACATCCCTGCACCCGGTCGGGGTGCGGCTACGGAGGCCGTCGCCTGGGCGATGGAGCATCTTTCGGAGCGCCAAGCGGTGTTCGCGCGTAACGATCTCTTCGCTGCGGCGCTCGCGTATGCACCGGGGCGGACGACTCTGGCCGAGGCCGAGCGTGAGGTGGCGGCCCTGGAGAGGGCGGGCATGCTGCATGCCGTGAGCCTGCCGGCCGCGGAGGAAGCGCTCGCCACGGACCGGACCGTGGGCGAGGAGCGCGAAACCATCGAGCTCATGCGCGCGGGCGAGGGACAGGGGGATGCTCCGATGCGGAGCTGGGCGGTACAGGCGCATCTCCACCGGGGGCCGCTCACGGTCGGACAGAGGGACGCGGTGAAGCTCATCCTGTCCGCGAAGGACCGTGTGGTCGGTGTCCAGGGCTATGCCGGCACCGGCAAGACCACCATGCTGGACAGGGTGCGGACCCTCGCGGAGAAGAAGGAGTGGCGCATGGTGGGCCTCGCGCCCTCTGCATCGGCAGTCAAGACGCTCGCGTCGGAGGCAGGCATCGAATCCGAAACTTTGCAAAGGTTCCTTGCCCGCAACACCGGCGTAGTCGAGGGCAGGCTCACGGAAAAAGGGCAGCGGGAGATGCAGGCGGCGTTCGCCAAAACCATCCTGGTGGTCGACGAAGGCTCGCTGGCCTCGACCGTGCAGGCCCGTGACCTCCTGCGCATCGCGAGCGCGTTCCGCATCCCGCGCGTGGTGCTGGTCGGCGACGCGAAGCAGCTCGACGCCGTCGATGCCGGCAAGCCCTTCGCCCAGCTTCAGGCCGCGGGCATGAAGACCGCCGTCATGGACGAAATCATGCGCCAACGAGATCCGGCGCTCAAGGAAGCGGTCGAGGCGACCCTCGCAGGCGAGATCGCGCGCGCCTTCGAGAAGCTCGGATACAACGTCGCGGAGGTGAAGCGCGACAAGATTGCGGGTGCCGTCGCCGCCCGTTGGCTCGCGCTTTCGCCCGAGGCGCGGGAGAACACCGGCGTCATGGCGCCGAGGCACGAGCTCCGGCAGGCGATCAACGGCCATATCCGGGAGCGTTTGGTCCGGGAGGGGCGCATACACGGCCCCGCGATGTTTTCCGAGCGGCTGGTGTCGAAGGGTTACACCAATGCCGCGAAGGCCCTCGCCGACAACTATGCGCCCGGGGACGTGGTCGCCTTCCATCGCTCCTACCAGCGGCTCGGCGTCGAGAAGGGCGACGAGCGCCGCGTCGTAGGCGTCGATCACGAGGCCCGGTCGGTGATGCTCGAAGGCAGGGACGGCGGGACGGTCGCGTGGAAGCCGGCCGAAGTGGGCGGGCGGAAGGGCGGAACCGAGGTCTACCGGACGGAGGAGATAGACCTACGCACGGGCGACCGCATCCGCTGGACCCGCAACGATAAGGGTCTCGGGCTCGTCAACAGCCGCACCGCCGAGGTAGCCGGGGTAAGGAACGAGCGGGTGACGTTCCAACTGGAGGACGGGCGCAAGCTCGAACTCGGCCGTAAAGATCGGCAGATTCGCCACCTGGACCATGCCTGGGCGTCGACCGTGCATGCGTTCCAGGGCCGCACGGTGGACAACGTGATCGCGGCGATGGAGGCACGGCACCGGCACCTGACCACGCAGAAGTCGTTCTACGTCGAGATCAGCCGCGCGCGCGACCGCGCCGAAGTCGTCACCGACGACGCGAAGGAACTCTGTGCCCAGCTCCAGGCCGTGACCGGGGAGCGCATCGCGGCGCTGGAGGGCATCGGCGAGGCAGTTGTGGCCACACGGGACAGGGTCGTCGATGCCGCGGGGCCGGGCGGAAAATCGCCGGATCAGGGACGTGAATCGCCGGCCGCGAATGATGGTGACGGCCGGGCATCGCAGGAGAAGGCCCCGGAACTGCCCGCGCCGGAACGGAGCCGGGGGTCCGGGATGGACCTGGGGTTGTGACGGTACGGAAGCCGGTGAGAAAGTGGCGGGTGCGGACGGCTGGCTGCGCGGGATGGTTGCGAGGGGGCGTTGGGACATGCGCGGCGGCGGGAGATAGTGCTGCTTTCCGTCTGGCTGAGGCACGGCGTTGAGGCTGGGAAACACATGGACAGTTTCTAAGCAGCGGTCTCTCTGCCTGTCCGTGCGCCTTGCGCGCCGTTACTTTCCGAACCTTCCGAAGGTCCCGCGGTCTACCCGGCGTTGGATTGCCCGCCGAAGATCGCACAACCTGTACTCCCGCAGCTCGCCATGCTCGGCGTACGGGAAGAAGGTCCAGGGCCTGCGGCGCATGGGCAAGGCGCTCCGCATGACGGTTCCTATTCGGCTGTCGCCCACGTACACTCCGTAGGCCGGGACCGGACCGCGGACTTTGCCGCGCCTAAACCGTATCTTCATGGCCGCCCTCCCTGCCGGTTCGCAAGCTCCGCGCGGTGTCGCCGCATCAGGGCATCCATCGCATTGAGCACGGTCGGCTCGTTGATTCTTCCAGAAGGCCTCCTTCCCGCCCGCTGCCGCCGGATTTCTTCCCACAACTCGTCCGGGTCGAACCCGGCTAACAGCGTCGCGATCATCCACATGTCCCGGGCGGGTTTGGACATGAAGGTGTCGGCCCGCAAACGGTGGAACTCCTGGCTCCGTACGTCGATCGAGCCGTCAGGATTGCGCGGAAGTTCGGTCATGTCGCGTCCGGTTCCCCTTTCAGGTTGGCCACAGGGTCTGTGGAAAATTCTGTGCATATGGCGGGTGCGCGCCCGAAATCGCCCTGTCCATCCGGGATCCAACGGAATGCACGGTTTATGTGCAGCGATCTCCCCATGAAAATCGGTTAGTTGTGAAGATGGGGCTCCGAAGCCCTGGGGCGTCCGCCGGACGTCAGGCGGTGATGTCGATGCGTTCGCCCCAGGGCTCGCGGTTCCAATCCGACGGGGGAGGCCCGTAGTTGACCCAGACGACGTCGAAGGGAGGGGGGCTGTCCGGGTAGCTGGAGCATCCCATGTCCGTGAAGTAGAGGCACACTCCCGGCGGTATCCGCGGCTCGTGGAGCCACTCGAAGCCCGGGCGGAAGTCGGTGCCGCCCCGGCCCTTGAGGGCGATCTCGTCGGGGAGTTCGTCGGACGAGTACTCTGCGGCGTCCTGCAATGCGGTGTCGACCTGGAGCACGATGACCCTCCCGGGACGGACCTCGTCCGCGACCTCGCGCAGTTCCGCCCAGAAATCGGCGAGGGTCTGGGCCGGGACAGAGCCCGAGGTGTCGATGATGACCGCGATCGTGTCGATGCCTTCGGAGCGGATCGAGGGCAGGTAGAGGCCTGAGTCGATGAAGCGCCTGTTGGGAACGCTCCAGCTATAGTCGCGGCTTGCGGCGTCGGTCATGTAGCGGCGCAGGAGCGTTCGCCAGTCGAGTCTGCTCGCATGGGCGTTCCGGACCGTCTCCGCGACGAGGCCCGGCGCCTTGCCCTCGGCCCTGGCGATGTTGAGCGCCTGGTGCATGGCCTCGTCCCACGCCTGCTCCTCGGCGACGGCGTCCACGGCCGCCTCGCCGAGATCGGAGCCGTCGTCCGCGCGGGTGTCGGCGTCCAGGACCTCTCCGGTGCCGGAAGGATCGTGGCTCGGCGGCGCATCGGATGCGCCGCCTTCGCCCTGGCGGTTCCCGTCGTGACCGTCGCCGTCGTCCCCGTCCTGACTGTCCGCATCGTCACCGCCGTCCTCGTCGTCCTTGTCCTGATCGTCGCCGTCTTTGGCGGGATCGGCGGATTCATCGCTGCCGCCGCCGGGAGGCGGCGGGCCGCCCGCGCCCGCGTCTTGTGGCGCGTCGCCATCGCTCTCGTCCCTGGCCTCCGGCAGGAGGCGATCGTTGAGCCGAGAGACGCCGTGAAAGGCGATATGGCGCGCTCCATCCTGTACATGGTCGACAGCTACCGGTTGCCGCTACCCGCCAACCTACAGGGCGACATGTTGCAGCGATGGCACGAACAGGATCCGCCCGACGACACGGAACGCTGGCGAAATTTTGTGATTGAGGGGCTGCAAGGAAATGCGAACCCCTACATCCCTTGACGCACCCTGGGCGGCGGTGAGCGGATAACGCCATCGCCGAACGTGTGCGCGGGCATCCTCCGGGCCGACGGGAGCGCCCCTCCTACTCGTTTAACACTACCTCAAGTGAGGACAAGGCATGAGGAAGGCAAAACAAAGAGATGTGACCGCTCAGGAGGTTCTGGTCCTCGACAGCAGTACATTCATCGCAGAGATTGGGCTCACGTCCAGGGGCGCCTCGGCGCTCAAGCACTATCTGTACGCTCGGGGAATGCAGTTGGTGGTACCACAGATCGTGGCGGAGGAGTGCGAACGGAACCTGACTCGACGAGCCATAGAGAAGAAGAAACAAGTTGAAGCAAACTTGACGTGGTTGGCGCGCTTCTGCGGAGGAGTGAATGGATGGTGCGGTCCCAGTGATAAGGAGATTGCAAGTCGCGCGAAGGCGCTCGCAAACGCAGGTACTGTCGGAGCCGTGTTGTTGTCGGAGACCGAAATACTTCGGAAACGAGCCGAACTAAGGCATCAAGTTCAGCAGCCGCCGAGCCACCGGCGTTCTAGTCCGGCAGATTGCAAGATCTGGGAACAATGTGTGGATCTGTTGGCGGAGCATGATGTGGTGTTTGTCGCGTGTGATGGAGATTTCGTTGGCCATGGTGGAGACGACAGGCTGCATCCATATCTTCGAAGTGAAGTGGACCAACTGGCGACAGGGCGAACGCTGACGTTCCACCGGAACATGAAATCGCTGTTATCCGAACTCAGGAGTTCGATAGCGCCGTTGCCGAAAGAACAAGTATTCGACTTTGTCTACGGCACGACTGCCGGGGAAATTCAAGTACTGGAAACGAATAGTGGATACCATCCGAAGGCCATCGGCGATGTAACGCAAACGCTCTTAACGACGGACGATGCCGAGGTGATCGAGATTCGCTTGGAAGTACACGACACGTGGGAGAGCCCAGACGGTACAGAGGTTGCGGAGTTCCGCCTGTCTGGCTCGTGTCACTACCGTCTAGTGCACGATAAGCTATCTGACTTGACCGCATCGGAGGTGCTGTTATTGATCACCCAGCCGGATGGCTCCCTGCGTGCTGTAGAAGGCTCTTATCAAAAGCTGGGGGCACTCGTTTACGCAGGCGTGCCGCCGATGCAACCGGAGCCGACGGTTTTGGAGTAGCGGGTGGATGAGGTGGCGTGGTCCTGGTTTCTTGGACAGGATGGCGGCGGAGTTAAGGTGTATTCCGGATGATCGATCGTGCCGCCAGGGTCCTGTTTAACACGTCCTGCTGTTCCGGTTGAGCCGGCAGAGAGGCAGGGGAGCTGCAGCGCTGTGCCGGCCTCTGCGTCAGCATTCCCTTTTCGTAGACCTCGGCCGGGGTGGAGCCCCCCAAGGCGGAGTGGGGGCGCGCCCGGTCATAGAAGGCGAACCACCGAGAGATCAGCCGCTGGGCCTGGAGGCCGTCAGAAGATCTCGTGCAGGTAAACGGCCTCATACTTGAGGGAGCGCCACAGGCGCTCGATGAAGATGTTGTCCATGCACCGGCCCCTGCCGTCCATGGAGATGGCGACACCTGACTCTTTGAGCACGGAGGTGAACTCCAGGCTGGTGAACTGACTGCCCTGGTCGGTGTTGAAGATCTCGGCGCGGCCGTAGCGCTGGAGGGCTTCAGTGAGGGCGTCTGTGCCGAAACGTGCGTCGAGGGTGTTCGACAGCCTCCAGGAGAGTACCCGGCGGGTGGCCCAGTCCATGACTGCCACCAGGTACAGGAAGCCCTTCTGCACGGCGATGTACGTCAACTCCGCGCACCAAACCTGAACCAGTTTCCGCCGCCCGCTCTGCCCAACAGAACCAGGTTTCCCGGCGAGACTGGTGTCACCAAGGATATCACCAGGGAGAAGTTGAAGAATGGAGGGAAAGATATCGGGCATTGTCCAAATTGACGGCTCCGAGCTTCGAGACATCGTGAAACAAGCACTCCGGGAAGCGTTGCAGGATCATCCCCGGTGCAGTAGATGCGGCGCGGACGTTGCCAGGACACCTGCCCGCACACCCGACCTTCCGCCACGACTAATGCGAGCCGATGACGTAGTCACTCTTACCGGTTTGGCGAAATCCACAATGTATCGGTTGATGAGTGGCAGTCAGTTCCCGGCGGCGGTCAAAATCGGTCCCCGTGCGGTCGCCTGGAAAGTTGAGGAAGTTCAAGCATGGATCAGCGAACTCAGCCGGGCTACCTATACGCCGCGGCCATAGGCCGCGGGGGCTTCGGGCTCCGATCTCACCTGCGGTCGGACGATCTTCGGCGGTACTGAACGGTTACCGGGACATACACGCGCTTGCGGGGACTGAGTATTGACCGAATCAGGTTGCGTATCGATTACGTCTCAAGGCGTGAAATGTATAACCTGTTGATAAATAGGACATAAATTCAATTAAATTGCAGAACGGTCCATTAAATCCTGCAACTTTGCCGTCTGCGTGTAGCGGCCGCACATGGGATGACAGTAGTCCTATTTTGTCATGTTTTTCGCGCCGTTGACGCACTGTCGGTCGAATCCGGCGATACCGTGGTCTGAAACCGCCACATGCCTGGCTTCGGCATACGTGTCGACGCCTCCGGACGCAAGGTCTGGCGCGTCCTGTGTGAGGCGCGGACCGGTCATGGCCCGTGCGGCGGATTTCTGCCGGCCTGGATTTCGCGGATGCGGTCCGGCCAAGTGGAGCGGATGTAGGAGAGCACGTCCCAGATCTCGTCGTCGGTCATGGCGCCGCCGAGGCCCGGCATGCCGCTCTCGATCCCGATAATGCCCCGGGCCTCCATCAGGGCGGTGCCGCCCAGTTTCGTGTAGTCGAAGAGAAGCTTGTTGTCATGATGCCAGGTATGGCCGCTCGCATCG
>JAPOPM010000160.1 GCA_026712905.1 Deltaproteobacteria bacterium | reverse complement strand
TCTTCTGCTAGGATGACGCTGTCCTCCACACTTGCTTATGCGGGGCTCTGACCCCCGGTATCTGTTCGGAGCGACAACTGGCATGCGGGGTGTCCTACTCCCGCCCGGTGCAGAACCCCTAGGGTGCTCACCCTATGACGTGCGACGCGCCCCGCATGCCTACCCCTCAAATTGGCCGATCTGAGAGGTTCTCTCAACATACAAATGACGATTCGAGGGGGCTCTGCCTCATCAGTTTTGACACAGCCTGGAAAGAGGGAGTGACGAGTAGTGAAACGTCGATGAAGGGAGACCGCATGAGCGACAAGCCGGAAAACCGTATCCAATGGATCTATTCCTCGAAGGGCACCGCCGAGCTGGAGGAGCGCTACGACGAGTGGGCCGATTCCTATGATCGGGACCTGTTTACCGACTGCGGCTGGTTGAGTCCGCGCAAGGCGGTGGATGCCTTCGCCAAGCGGGTGCCCAGGCACGGGCGCATCCTGGACGCGGGCGCCGGCACGGGCATCGTCGGCGAGCTGCTGCACGACGCGGGCTTCGAGTTCCTGGTGGCCATGGACCTGTCGCAGGGGATGCTGGACGAGGCCGCCCGGAAGGGGGTCTATAAGGAGTTCCACCAAATGGCGATGGGGTCGCCTCTCGATTTCCCGCCGCGCACCTTCGACGGAGTCATCAGCGTGGGCGTGTTCACGGTGGGGCATGCGCCTCCGGGCTCCCTCGACGAGCTGGTGCGCGTCACCCGTCCCGGCGGCCACATCGTATTCTCGCTCCGGCCGGATACCTACGAGCAGGACGGCTTCAAAGAGCAGCAGTCGGCGCTGGAGGCCGCGGGCAAGTGGCGGCTGGTGGAAGAGGGGGAGAAGTACCAGCCCATGCCCAAGGGCGAGCCCGAGGTCTTCCATCAGGTGTGGACGTACCAGGTTCTGTAGGGGCACCGTTGGTCGACCCGACCCCTCCGGCCCTTCCATCGTCGCGAGAAATGTTCGCAAATCTCTTGATGCACGAAGTCCCGGAACGGTATAAGGACAAGAAACAGGGGCGATTCGAAGGAGGAGCACGATCATGTCCGGTCAACTCAATACACGCATAATCGATGGCGACGGCCACATCCTGGAGGACAACCCCGGTATCCTCGAGCACATGGACGGACCGTACCGGGACATCGCCGCCAAGAAGGGCATCATCTTCCCGCCCATCGACCATCTTCATGACGGCCGCGCGGTGGAGACGCCGCCGCTCAGGGACGGACGGGAGAAGGTGGGTCCCGACGGCTGGCTGAGGTTCCTGGACGACGTGGGCATCGACTGGACGGTGATGTATCCGACCCAGGGACTGGGCTACGGCAAGATCGTGAGTCTCGACTACGCCATCGCCGCCTGCAAGGCGTACAACGACTGGACGTACCACACGTATCTGCAGCGCGATCCGCGCTTCAACGCCATGGGTCTGATCCCCATGCAGGACCCGGAGGAGGCGGCCAAGGAACTGCGCCGCATCGTCACGGAGCTGGGCATGATGGGCGCCATGATGCCGTCCAACGGCCTGCCGCTGCCGCTGGGTGCCAAGGCCTACTGGCCCATCTATGAAGAGGCCGACCGGCTGGGCTGCTGCCTCGCGGTGCACGGCGGCTGCCACGACCGCTTCGGGCTCGACCAGATGAACATGTACGTGCCGGTGCACGCGCTGGGGCACCCCTGGGGCATCGCCCTCAACTGCGCCAACATCCTGTACAACGGCATCTTCGAGCGCTTCCCCAACGTGCGCATCGCTTTCCTCGAAGGCGGCGTGGCCTGGTTGCTGATGCTGCTGGAACGGCTGCACGCGTCCCACGAGACGCACTTCCAGTACATCCCCGACGGCGAGTTCGGCATCGGAGAGGACCAGGACCCGGCCAAGGTCATCCAGCAGCTCATCGAGGCGGACCGCTTCTACCTGGGCATCGAGGCCGAGGAGCTGACGTTGCCCTTCGCCATCAAGACCGTGGGTCACCGGCCGTTCCTGTACTCCTCGGACTTCCCCCATGAGGTCACCACCCAGAGCTGCATGCACGACCTCGGCGAGCTGATGGAGAGCGACGAGATGACCGGCGAAGACAAGGCCGCCATGCTCTATGGCAACGCGGAGCGGTTCTACAAGCCTGCAACCGCGGGCACCCAGGTCGCGGCCAAGGCATAGCCGATTCCGCAGGGCTTTCCCGAATCTGAAGGGGCAGGGCGTAGGTCGCGCCCTGCCCCTTTTTTCAATGGACGCGCCGGGGACGCCTGACGTCCCGAGAAGGAGAAGATCATGGACGAATGCCGCGCCGCCGTGGTGGTTTCCCACAACGAACCGCTGGAAATACAGAAGGTGCCGATCCCGGAGTTGGAGCCGGGTGCGCTGCTGGTGCGCATCGAGGCCTCCACGATCTGCGGCACAGACGTGCACCGTTGGCACGGCCCGCTGGGCGGCGGCGACTCGCTGCCCATCATCACCGGGCACGAGCCGTGCGGCTACATCGAGGAGATCAACGGCGATCGCACCGACATACTGGGGAATCCCGTGAAGCCGGGCGACCGCATCGTGTGGAGCTACGTCGCCTGCGGCCACTGCTACTATTGCACCGTGGCGCTGCAGCCGTGCATCTGCCCGGGACGGGCCTCCTGGGGACACAACCGCAGCGACGAGTATCCGTACCTGTTGGGCAGCGTCTCCGAGTACATGTACGTGCCCCCGCCCTGCGAGATCATCAAGGTACCCGAGGACGTGACCTCGGCGTCGGCCGCCGCCTCCGCCTGCGCCTACCGCACGGTGATGCACGGCTTCGACCGGCTGGGCGCCATCAAGAGCCACGAGACCGTGGTGATCCAGGGCAGCGGGCCGCTGGGCAACTTCGCCACCGCGGTGGCCAAGGACCACGGCGCCAAGCAGGTGCTGGTCATCGGCGCGCCAGCCGCCCGCCTGGAGGTGAGCAAGCGCATGGGCGCGGACGAGGTGCTGAACCTCGAGGAGGTCACCGACGCCAAGGACCGCCGCCAGTGGGTGCGCGACCACACCGACGGCCGCGGCGGCGACATCGTCATACAGGTGGCCAACAACATGGCCGTGCCCGAGGGCCTTACCCTGCTTCGCGGCGGCGGCACCTTCGTCAACATCGGCGCCGGCGGCAAGGCCGACATCGGCGTCCAGAACCTGCCCCAGGAGATGATCCTGCACACCATCCGCTCCGGCGAGCCGCGCCACTGGCTCCAGGCCATCGACTTCCTCTCCTCGCGCAAGGACACCTT
>JAPOPM010000159.1 GCA_026712905.1 Deltaproteobacteria bacterium | reverse complement strand
CAGACCGATGCGGCAGGCTTCCTCCGCGTCGATCACGCTGCCCGTGAGGATCAGCTCCAGCGCCTTGCCGAGCCCCACCACCCGCGACAGGCGCTGGGTGCCGCCGCTGCCGGGGATCATGCCGCGGGAGACTTCCGGGAGTCCCACCTTGGCCCCTTCCACCGCCACCCGGATGTCGCAGGCCAGCGCCAGCTCGCAGCCGCCGCCCAGGGCGAATCCATTGATGGCCGCGATCACCGGCTTGTTGAGCCGCGCGATCATCTCGGTGTCGCTGATCTCCATCTTCGCCTGCCGCGCCGCCACCACGCCGACCTTTTCCTGCGCCGCTTCCTTAAGGTCACGACCGGCCGAGAACGACCGCTCCCCCGCGCCGGTAAGAATCACCACCCGCACCTCCGGGTCCGCCCGGATGGCCGTAACCGCATGGATGAGATCCTCGCGCATGCGCCGGTTGCGCGCATTCAGCACTTCCGGACGGTTCAGGGTCACGTAGGCAATGCCGTGCTTCTTCTCGAATATGATGGCTTCATAGTCCATGTCGTTGCTTGCTCCTCTCCACGTCGAATCCGTCATTCCCCGGGCGCTTCGGGTCATTCCCGGCCGTCCGTGCTCAAAACGCCCCGGCGGCCTCCAGGCCGCGAATCTCCTCCTCGCCCAATCCCAGCAAACCGTGCAGGACCGCGTGGGTATCCTGCCCCAGCAACGGGGCATGGCGGCGGATCTCGCCCGGTGTCCCGGACAGCTTCATCACGATGCCCGGCAGCGTGAGCCGGCCCTGGCGCGGGTGCTCGTGCTCGACCACGGAGCCGCGGCTCCGCAAGTGCGGGTCGGCGACGAGGGTGGTGCCGTCGGACACCATGCCGGCGGTCACACCACTCGCCTGGAGGGCCTCCATGACCTCGCGCGGACTCCGCTGTCGGGTCCATTCCGACACCAATTCATCCAGAGCCCCAGCGTTGGCCAGCCTCCTGTCGGCGGTAGCGAACCGCTCGTCCCCGAGCGCCGCGTGATGGCCGGTGGCGGTGCAGAAACGGCGCCATTCCTCGTCATCCGCCACCGAGACGGCACACCACGCGTCGTCGCCCCGGGACGGGTAACAGCCGTGGGGAGCGCTCGCGTAACCGCGGTTGCCCACGGGCCTGGTGGCGCGTCCGTTGACCAGGCCGTCCAGCAGCGCCGGCCCGATGAGCGATGCCGTGACCTCGCCCTGGGCGATGTCGATGAACTGCCCCTCGCCCGTGTTGGCCCTGTGATGTAGCGCCGCCATCAGCACGAAGGCCATGTGAATGGAAACGATGTAGTCGGGATAAGAGGTCTGCGACCCCACGGGCGCACCGCCGTCCGGGTGGTTCCAGAGCCAGGTCATGCCGGAAAACGGCATCAGGCTGGGGCCCCAGGTCACGTAGTTCTTCCGGGGGCCGGTGGTGCCGAGCCCCTGAAGCCGGATCATGATGATGTCGGGCTTCAGCGCCTTGAGCTCCTCGTAGCCCAGGCCGAGGCGATCCATGACTCCGACGCTGAAGTTTTCCACCACCACGTCGCTCTCGGCGATGATGCGCCGCGCCACGTCCCTGCCCTCTTCGGACTTGAGGTTGGCGGTGATCGAAAGCTTGTTCCGGTTGTGGTCGGCAAACGGCAGCGACGCTTCCACGTCCTTGTTGCCCTCGCGGATGCGCCAGGTGTCGGGCCGCGCCCGGGACTCGATCTTGATCACCTCGGCGCCGAAGTAGGCGAGCTGCATGGTGCCGTAGGGGCCGGCGACCATGTGGGTGAAGTCGGCCACGCGAATGCCTTCCAGGGGCAGCGCGCCGTTTTCCACGGAAACCCCGGACGACGACGCGCGGTGCGCGTCGTCGTCCCGCGCCGGCCACGGATCGGCGCGACGCGAATGAACCGGCGTCGGTTCCCCGCCATCGAGCAGCTCCCGGTCGTGCTCCCCCGCCGCCGGAGCGTGATGCCGGAACCGGCAGCTATCGGTCTTGTAGGGCCGGGCCGGAAACTCCATGGGACCGAATCGCGGGTGGACGGTATCCACGACCAGGCCACGGGACTGGATGTGGCGGTCGCGCACGAACTCGAGCGGCGTGTTCACCGGGGCGCAGGGGATGTGGCAGTCCTGCAACTCCTCGTAGACTTTTTCCTTGGGCAACTCCGCCAGGACCTCGGACACGACCTGGTCCACCTCCGCCACGTGGGCCCGGCGATAGACCGGGTCCCCGAACTCGTCGCCCGTCAGCGCCGCCGGGCGCCCCAGCCAATCCACGAACCGCTCCCACGCCCCCGGCTGGGAGTTGGTCACGAAGATATGCACGAAGCCATCCCGGCAGCGATAGATCGTGCCGGGGGTGGCGAAGCGGTGCTGGGTGCCGTCCCGGCGCGGGTGGACGCCGGTGGAAGCGGAACGCGAGACCATGTTCTCCATGGCCGCCAGGCAATCCATCATCGACACGTCGATGTGCTGTCCCGCGCCGCCCTGCCGCACGTGCCACAACGCCATCAAGATCGCCAGCGCGGCGTGGGCCGAGCCCACCAGGAACGCCTGCGCGCCGGGCGCGTTCACCGGCGGCAACGACGGCTTGCCGCTGACATACATGAGCCCGCCCATGGCGAAGGCCACCAGACCGGACCAGCGGTACCGGCTGTAGGGCCCGTTCTGGCCGAACGCCGTAACGGACGCGTAGACCAGGCGCGGGTTGGCGGCGAGCAAGTCCCCGTGTCCCAGGCCCATGTCCGCGAGGGACCCGGGCGCGGAACTCTCCAGCACCACGTCCGCGGTCCGGGCCAGGCGCCCGACGCGCTCCCGGCCGGCGTCGGTAGCGAGGTCCGCGATGATGCTCTTCTTGTTGGCGTTGAAGTAGAGGAAGGAAAGGCTGCTTTCGGAACCCGGCCGGTCGTCCTTGAACGGAGGCTCGCCGCGGGAAGGGCTGCCCCCGGGCGGCTCCACCTTGATCACCTCGGCGCCGAAGTCGGCCAGCAGCTTGCCGCAGTACTCGCCCTCGGGACCCGCCAGCTCCAGGACCCTTACGCCATCCAGCGCTTGTGGTGCGGTTTGCGGCTCCGCCATGGGTCCGACCGCGTCCTCCGATCAGCCGCGCCGGTCCAGCGGCTGGAATTCGAGGCCCGTGGCCCCCACGTACTTTGAATTGGGCCGGAACAGCCGGTTGTTGTCGATTTGCTCGATGATGTGCGCCGACCAGCCCACCACCCGGCTCATGGCGAATATGGGGGTGTTGAGGCTGATGGGAATCTTCATCATGTGGTAGATGGGCGCGGCATAGAAGTCCACGTTGGGGCAGAGGTTCTTCTCCCGGCGCATGACGTCCTCCACCTTGACGCAGATATCGCTCAACCGCGTGTCGTCGAGCTGCTTGCCGAGCAGGCCGCCCCACTTCTTGGCCACCTCCACCCGGGAGTCCGCGGTCTTGTAGATACGGTGGCCGAATCCCATCACGCGCTTCTTCTGCCGCAGGCTCTCCTCCACCCAGGCCTCGGCCCGGGCCGGCTCGCCGATCTCCAGGATCACGTCCATGGCCTTCTCGTTGGCGCCGCCGTGGAGCGGCCCCTTGAGGGCGGCGATGGCGCCCACCACCGCACCGTAGAGGTCCGACAGCGTGGAGGCGATCACCCGGGCGGTGAAGGTCGAGGCGTTGAACTCGTGCTCCATATAGAGGATCAGCGTCACCTCCAGCACCCTGGCCTCGAACTCGTCCGGCCGCTCGCCGCGCAGCATGTAGAGGAAGTTGGCCGCGTGGTTGAGCTCGGGGTCCGGCGCCACCACCTCCAGCCCCTGGGAGAGCCGGTGCAGCGCCGCCACCGCCGTGGCCAGACGCGCAAGGAGGCGCGTCGCCTTTCTCAGGTTGGCGTCGTGGGAATCATCGCCGGCATCGGGATCGTACAGCGCCAGCGCCGAGACCGCGGTGCGCAGGGCGTCCATGGGCACCGCGTCGGGCGGGAGCCCGTTCAGGCTCTCCACCACGCCCGCCGGCAACGCGCGGTTCGAGCGCAACTCCGCGTCGAACGCATCCATCTCCGCCGCGTTGGGGAGCCTGCCGCGCAGCACGAGATAAGCCACTTCTTCAAAGCGTGCCTGCTCGGCCAGATCGTGCACGTCGTAGCCCCGGTAGATCAACTCGCCTTCCGGACGGACCGAGCAGATGGCCGTCTCTCCGGCAACCACCCCTTCCAGCCCCGGCTTCACCTCTGACATCCTTGCCTCCCACGAGGGCGCCGCACCGCGGCGCCCGGAATGCCCCTCCAAGGGGATATCGGACAATTACTTCAATAAGGACCGGCGTTCAACCGAGGTCAAACGGCGCCCGCCTTGCGCAGCGCCCGGATCTCCCCGGGCGTATAGCCAAGTTCCTTGAGCACGGCGCCGGTGTGCTGGCCCACCCGGCAGATCTTCCCTCCGGGCTTGCGCGCGCCCGCGAACCAGAACGGCGGCGTGAACTCCACGGCACCGGTCCCCTTCCGCCGCGCCAGCGTCTTGCGAAAGCGCACGTGCGGGTCTCCCAGAACTTCCTCGGGCTCGTACACCGGCGCCACGGACAGGCCGTGGTCGTCCCGGAGCAGCGCGACCCAGTCGTCCCGTGGACGGGTCTTGAAGGTACGGCGCATGGCCGCCTTGATGCGCGGGGTCTGCTCCGGGTCGAAGGCCGCCCCGGTGTACCGTTCCAGCCCCAGGGCCTTGCACAGGACCCCCCACTGCTCGGGTCCCAGGGCCGCCAGCGACACGAACCCGCCGTCCGCCGCCTCGTAGGTATCGTAGCATGCCGCGGTGCCGGCCAGGGTGGCGTGCTCGCGCTTGACCTCCGGACTCGACCTGCGCGGCGGCGGCTCGAGCATCAGGTACCGCGCCACCAGAAGCAGGGTCCAGTCGAACATGGAGATGTCGATGTAGCGCCCCTCCCCTTCCCGCAACACACCGATGTAGGCGGCGAGGATGGCGGTCAGGGCCGGGTAGCCGCCGCCCGCCACGTCGGCCACCTGGGCCGCGGGCGGCAGCGGCCGGCGGCCCGCCTCCCGGCCGATGGCGAGCATGCCGCTCAGGGCCAGGAAGTTGATGTCGTGGGCGGAGTACGCCACCGACGGGCCGCTCTGGCCGAAACTGGAAATGGAGCAATAGACGAGCCTGGGGTTCAGTTCCCGGAAGGTGTCGTAGTCCACCCGGAGCCGGCGCGCGACCCCGGGCCTGAACCCCTCCACCACGATGTCCGCTTGCCTTGCCAGGGAGTGAACGATCTCGCGTCCGGCGCCGGACTTGAGGTTGAGCGTGATGCTCCTCTTGCCCTGGTTGAGGTAGGGCGCGCCCGAGCGCACCGCGTCAGGCCCTTCCACCTTGAGAATCTCGGCGCCCAGGGCCGCCAGGAGCCAGGTGCACAGCGTGCCCGGATACATGTGGCTCAGGTCCAGGACCTTGACGCCGTCGAGGATCGGTTTGGACATGGGGCCTCCGAAGGGTTCGCCTCCGATAGAATCACGGGCGCGGCCGTTGGACAAGCCGGCGATGACGAGTCGTTGTTGAAATGCCCCGCCCGCTGGTTTATCGTAGCCCGGTGCGATCAGGATAGGACTCTTCAACCTCACAAGGAGAACCATCATGGATCGACGTGTGGCATGGATCGGACTCATCGTGGCGGTGCTGCTGGCGTGCGCGAGCACGGCCGCGGCGGCGTCCTTCTACGAGAAAAAGACCGTGAGGATCGTTTCAGTGCACGCCCCGGGGGGCGGCTACGACACCTACTCCCGCCTCTTCGGACGCCACCTCGGGAAGCACATTCCGGGCAACCCCAAGGTGATCGTCGTCAACATACCGGGAGCCAGCGGCCTCATCGGCACCAACTATGTATACAACGTGAGCAAGAAGGACGGCCTTACGCTGATCCAGCCGAGCTGGGGCGTGGCGCAGGCGCAGTTCCTGGGCTTCCCGGACATCAAGTATGACGTCACCAAGATGATCTGGCTGGGTCTGGCCAACAGCGGCCCCGTCACCGCGGTGGTGCGGAAGGACTCCCCGATACAGACCATGGACCAGTGGCTCGATCCCAAGACGAAGCCGCTGATCTTCGGCTGCACGTCGCTCAACAGCCTTACCTGCAGCATCCCCCTGGCCATGAACAACATCTTCGGCGACACCTCCAAGATCGTCTCCGGCTACGTGGGAACGGCGCGCATTCGCGCCGCGCTGTTGCAGAAGGAGGTGGATGGGCTCACGGGGTGGAGTTGGGACTCGGTGAAATCCACCGGCATGTCGATGATCGACGACGGGGACGCCAAGATCATGGCGTACATCGGTTTCGACCGGCACGCGGAGCTGGACGAGCGCAAGGTGCCGTTCGTGAACGAGAGGATCACGAAGCCCGCGGACGTCGCCTTCATGGAGGTGCTGCTCCTGCCGGCGGCCATGCTGCGGCCGTGGGCCGTGCCGCCGGGGACGCCGGCTGACAGGGTCGAGATACTGCGAAAAGCGTTCCATGCCACGCTGAAGGATCCCGGGTTCCTGGTCGACGCCAAGCGGACCCGCCTGGACATCAACCCCAAGAGCGGCAAGTGGCTGACCGACCTCATCAACAACATGAAGACGCAGATGACGCCGGAGGTGCTGAGCCGCGCCCGGAAGATCGTGGGCCTGGAGAAGTAATCGGACAGACGGTGCGCGATCCCGCCGGCGTGGGCGAGTCGCCGGCGGCATCCATCATTGGACAGAGGAAACGAAGGAGGGATAACCGGCATGTTCCTGCGAAGGATATTCATCGGGCTCATCGTGGCGGTAGCGATCGCCGGCGGCAGCGCCGGCGCGGCGGAGTCGTTCTACGAAGGCAAGACGGTCAAGGTGATCACGCCGCACCAGCCGGGCGGCGGCTACGACACCTACGCGCGCCTCTTCGGGCGGCACCTGGGCAAGTACATTCCCGGGAAACCCAACGTCATCGTCATCAACATCCCGGGCGGCAGCGGCCTCATCGGCACCAACTACCTGTACAACGTGGCCAAGCCGGATGGGCTCTCCTTCGTCCAACTGAGCTGGGACTCGGCGCAGGCCCAGTACCTGAACTACCCGAACATCCGCTACGACGTATCCAAGTTCATCTGGCTCGGGCTGGCCAACTCCGGTCCCATAACGGTGGTGGTGCGCAAGGAATCGCCCATCCAGAGCATGGACCAGTGGCTCGACACCAAGACCAACCCGCTGATCTTCGGATGCACCGGGCGGAACAGCCTCACCTGCAGCATCCCGCTGGCCATGAACGACATCTTCGGCACCACCTCCAAGATCGTGGCCGGGTACAAGGGCACCGCGCCGGTGCGCGCGGCGCTGCTGCAGAAGGAAGTGGACGCACTCACCGGATGGAGCTGGGACTCGGTGAAGGCCACCGGCATGTCCATGCTCGATGAGGGCTCCATCAAGATCATCGCCTATCTCGGCGGGCGCCACCCGGAGCTGGAGGCACGCAAGATCCCGTTCCTGGACGAGCGCGTTACCAAGCCGGCGGACGTCGCCTTCATGAAGGTGCTGCTGCTGCCCGCGGCCATGCTGCGCCCTTGGGCGGTGTTGCCCAAGACGCCGGAC
Organism: Deltaproteobacteria bacterium; assembly: GCA_026712905.1. NCBI lineage: Bacteria > Pseudomonadati > Myxococcota > Myxococcia > Deltaproteobacteria bacterium. The sequence continues at coordinate 48,794 of JAPOPM010000159.1, read as the reverse complement.
GACAAGGTGGCGATCCTGCGAAAGGCCTTCGCGGCCACGCTGAAGGACCCGAAGTTCCTGGCCGACGCCAAACGGGCGCGGCTGGAGATCAACCCCAAGCCGGCCGAGTACATGGTCAATCTCATCGCCGACATCAAGAAGCAGATGACGCCGGAGGTGATCAGCCGGGCGCGGCGGATCGTGGGGCTGGAGAAATAGCGCTCAAGGCAACGGAGTACGGTCAGACCCGTGGGGCGGGTTCCGGGATCGGGCGAACCCCATCCATACCCGCCGCCACAAGGAGAGACGCATGTCGAGCATCTCGGGCAAATACGCCGTCGTGGGCGTGGGCGAGACCAAGGTGGGCAAGCGGCCCGAAGCCACCACCAACTCACTGCACGTCGAAGCCATCCGCCTGTGCCTGGAGGACGCCGGAATCGACGCGTCCCAAGTGGACGGTCTCCTGACCAACCAGCCGCTGACCGACGCGCACCGGAGCTACGCGGTGCGGCTGGCGCACATGGCGGGCATCGATCCCAATTACGCCACCGACCTGGCGCTCGGGGGCGCCACGCCCATCGCCATGATCCAGAACGCGGTGATGGCCATCGAGGCGGGCATGGCCAACTACGTGGTGTGCGTGCACGCGCGCAAGCGGGCGACGCCGGACCCCACGCCGGGTTATCCCATCCGCAGCGGCGACGAGCACTGGGAGCAGCCCTGGGGCCACTTCTCCGCGGTGGCCAACCACGCGTTCGCGGCCACGCGCCACATGCACGAGTTCGGCACCACCAGCGAGGACCTGGGACAGATCGCCGTGTCCACGCGCAAGCACGCATGCATGAACAAGAACGCCACCATGCAGAAGCCCATGACCATCGAGGACCACCAGAACTCGCGCCTGATCGTGGAACCGCTGCACCTGTTCGATTGCTCGCTGGAGTCGGACGGCGGGGCGGCACTGCTGGTGACCAGCATGGAGCGGGCCCGGGACCTCCCGAAGAGGCCCGTCCAGGTCCTGGGCATGGGGCAGCACCACCCGCACTCCAGCGTCATGGACGCGCCTACCCTGACCACCTTGGGGAGCCGGAAGTCGTCCGAGGCAGCCTACCGCATGGCCGGACTCAGCCCCAAGGACATGGCCTTCGCGCAGTTCTATGATTGCTTCACCATCACCACGCTGATCACCATCGAGGACTACGGCTTTTGCGGCAAGGGCGAGGGCAAGGACTTCATCAAGGACGGGCGCATCGAGGTGGGCGGCGAGATCCCCGTGAACACCCACGGCGGGCTCCTGTCGCAGGCCCATCTCGAGGGCATCATGCACGTCACCGAGGGCGTCAAGCAGTTGCGCGGCAACGAGGTGGAACCGGAGCGCCAAGTGCAGGGCGCGAAGGCGGGCGTCATCAGCGGCCACGGCGGCAGCCTGTGCATGCACGCATCACTCGTACTGGGGGTACAATGAGCAAGTCGGAAGCACATGACAAACGCGGACGCGCGGCGCCGCGCAACGAACCGTTCCTGGCGGAGGTGGAGGCCCAGCCCTTCTGGGACAACCTCAAGGAACACAAGCTGACGGTGCAGCGCTGCAACGCCTGCGGGGCCTTCTTCAACTTCCCGCCCCAGGCCATGTGCGCCAAGTGCCTGTCGTCCGACAACGAGTGGGTGTCGGTGAGCGGCAAGGGCACCGTCTACTCCTTCGTCACCTATCACCGGGCATGGCATCCGGCCTACCAGGACCAGATCCCGTACAACGTCTCGCTGGTGGACCTCGACGAGGGGCCGCGGCTCGTGAGCAACGTCGTCGACATCCCGCCGGACGAAGTGAAGGTGGGGATGGCGGTGGAGGTGGTGTTCGAGGACCACGAGGGCTACACGCTGCCGAAGTTCAAGCCGAGCGCATAGAGCTCGGCCACAACCCTGGGTGCGGCCCTCCGGCACGCGCCGGACACGCGCGGGCCGCCGCACCCCGTCAGGAGTGACAGATGGCCTATACGGCACAGGGGCGCACCAAGAACTTCCCGGTCTTCGACTGCGACAGCCACATCCACGAGCCCCGGGAGGTCTGGGACGAATACATCCCGGAGAAGCAGCGGGCGTTCGCCAAGCAGCACTTCTACCGGGACATGGACCGGCTCGTGATGGTCGTGAACGGCCAGGTGAGCTACGGCAACCCCAAGACCTACGCCTATCCGGGACAGGGCTGGCACCCGGGCATGAACAAGAAGATCCTGGGCTCCATCGGCCCCGACGACCCCCGGTGGGACCAGGAGATCGGCCGCAACGCCAGCCAGCGGGACCCGCGGGTGCGCCTCAAGGACATGGACGCGTCGGGCATCGACCAAGTGATGGTGTTCCCGTCCACCTTCGTGCGCATGCCGCTGGTGAAGAACGCGGACGCGGCGCGCATCTGCGCCACCGCCTACAACGACTGGGTCAACGACTACTGCGCCGCCGACCGCAAGCGCCTCTACCCGTGCGCCGTGCTGCCGGTCCAGGACGTGGACTACGCGGTCCAGGAGCTGCGGCGCGTGGCCAAGCTGGGCTTCAAGTCCGCGGTGGTCCGGCCCGTGCTGGTCAACGACCGCTACCCCACCTTTCCCGAGTTCGATCCCTTGTGGAGAGAGTTCGAGGAGCTGGGCCTGGCCCTGGGGATGCACACCTTCCCGTCGGGCGGCGAGGCCGTCACCGAGGCCATGGCGGAACGCATGTCGGGCGGAACACAAGGCAAGAGCAGCGCCCAGCGGTCCCCCTTCCCCCGCCACGACGTCTACGTATACTCACCGGGGCAGTTCGTCGAGAACATCATGCGCAGCATGGGCTCGGTGCAGCCCGGCTCCGAGTCCCTGAGCTTCATCAGCGAGGCCCAGACCTGGACCATGGTGGTGATGCTCACGGGCTGGCTGGAGAAGTTCCCCAAACTGCGGGTGGCGATCCTGGAGTCCAACTCGAGCTGGCTGCCGCTGATCCTGGAGAAGGCCGAGACCTACCTCGACCTCTACCGCTTCGTGCGCGAGCAGGCGAAGCCGCCGCAGAAGGTCGGCGACCCGCGGGAGACCTTCGCCCGGCAGTGCTACATCGCCTTCGAGAGCGACGAGGACATCACGCTCAGGCTGTGGGACATCTTCGAGGACATCGCCCTGTGGTCGTCCGACATGCCGCACCACGACGCCTCGGACACCTGGGAAGCCATCGACAACATGGACAAGCACGGCGTGCCCCAGGAAGTGCAGGAGAAGCTCTTGGGCGGCAACGCGCGGCGGCTCTACGGCATCGAGCCCGAGCTGTTCGTGACCGATGCCCCGGCGGAATACACGCCGACGAACATCGTGCCGCGCTACGCGGGGTAGGATTCGGCACCGCGGAGATGTGCGGCGAACGATCCCGCACGTGTAGGGGCGACCGGCGGTCGCCCCTTTGTCCTGTGATGCGCGGCAGGACTCCTACCCGACATGGGCCGAGGAGAACGAGACCATGACCGAACTGGACAGCGTCACGTCATCGAGCGAGACCGAATACCTCGAGTGGCACCTGCGCAACTACGAGGACATGCCCCGGGAGGTCATCCTCAAGATGGACCTCCTGCGGGTGGGCCACTGGTTCACGGATGCCGCCCTGGAACTGGCCTCCGACGCCCTGGTCAAGTCCTACCGGCTGTTCTCCTACGACCTCATGTCCATGAAGGACATGAAGCGAAAGGAGCACCGCCGGACGCCGGAATGGTTCGCTATCCGCGACGGGCACCTGGGCCTGCGCCCCGTCATCGTCCAGACCACCCTGAGCCCGGATTCGCCCTACGTCATCGACGTGGTCGACGGAGAGTGCAAGCTCCTGCTGGACGGGCGCGAGCTCTGCGACGTGAGCTTCCCCAAGCCGCTGAAATACTATACGCGGTCCTTCGAGGACGGCACCAAGTACCACGAGATCATCGCCTTCGGCTACTTCGCCACGGTGTTCCGCAACTGCCAGTACTGGGGGCCGGACGAGGAATGCCGCTTCTGCGACATCAACGTCAACGTGCGCCAGATGAAGGAGTCCCGGGACTTCACCTTCAACACCCCGGTGAAACCCGTGGCCTACGTGGCCGAAGTGGCCCGCTCCATCGAACAGGACGCCATCGACGAGGTGGGCTACGCCCCGCCCATCGACTTCCTGATCTCCGGCGGCACCATCCTGAAGAGGCTCCACGGCAAGGAGGAGGACGACTTCTACCTGGAGTACGCCTCGGCCCTCAAGTGGGGCGGCCACCGCCGCTACATCAACATCCAGACCAACGCCAAGGACAAGGAGACCATGAAGCGCTACCGCGCCGAGGGGGTCGACTGCCACCATGCCAACATGGAAGTCTGGGACAAGCGGCTGTTCGAGTGGATCAACCCGGGCAAGAACCGCCGCATCGGCTGGGACAACTGGGTGCGCTGGATGATCGAGTCGGTGGAGGTGCTGGGCGAGGGCAACGCCCGCCCCAACTTCGTCTGCGGCGTGGAGCTGGCCCGCCCGTACGGCTTCGACAACGTCGCCGACGCGGTCAAGTCCACCGGCGACGGCGTCGACTTCTTGATGCGCCACGGCGTGTTCCCGCGCTTCAACCAGTGGCGCCGGGAGCCCGGCTCCGACCTCGTCTCGCAGCACGAGCAGCCCGCCATCCCGCTGGAGTTCTACATCCAGATCATGCGCCGCTACTACGAGAGCTGGAAAAAGTACCGCCTCCCCTTCCCCCACCACGACTCCGTGCACCCCGAGCGCCGCTGGGGCTCCGGCCACGCCACCTACGACGACATGCTCTTCCTGAACGACTGGCCCAACTACGAAGAGGAGTGGGACCGGGGTTCGCGGGAAGGGTTGAAGGCCTGTGTGACCAGCGGGTAGGGTCTGCGTCCGAGGCCCATTCCCGCTTCAGGCCTTCAATCAGTCGCCCTTTGGCTTTCAATCGGTCGCGCTCCAACCTTCAATTGGTCGCACGTAAGCCCTTGTATTGTCTACAAACTAACCGTTACGGATGCACGTCCTGCAAGAACAGCTCATCCGGAATCTCGAAGCCGATACCCTGCTCGCGAGCTCGGTTGTAAGCGACCCAAGCCGGAATGTACTGCAGCCCCAGCCCGCTTGAAGGCCCTGTCCCCACCCCGCCGAACAGCGTGATGTCATCTTCGCTGGTGCGTCCCTGGTCGAGGCCTTCGACGATCTCGCCCAGAAACTTGAGCTTGTGGTTCCAGTGGGGCTTCCAGCGCTCCAGCCATAGCTGATCGGCGGGCGTCTCGCCGGTTTTCATGTGCCAGATGGTGGCGGGTTCGCGGGCTCGCGCGGTGATGGTGTCGGCGGTCTCGTGGGTGAGATCGTCGAGCTCTCCGACCTGGAGCGAGCCGACGTAGTGGCCGGGCTTCAGCATGGCGCCGTTGAATACCGGTTCGTAGGAGTTCGTGGCGCAGGCGATGATGTCGGCGCCCTTGAGCGCCTCTTCGGTGCTGGCAACCGGGATCAGCCTGGCGGAGACCCGTCCCTCCATTGACTCGCAAAGCGCGAGCTTGTGCTCTTCGGTCGGGCAGTAGACCCGGATCTCCTGGATCGGCCGGACCGCGCAATGGCCGATCACCTGGGTCGGCGCCAGCCAGCCGGCGCCCAGCAGCGCCATCACCTCGCTGTCGACCCGGCTGAGATACTTGGCGGCGATGCCGCTGGTGGCTCCGATCATGGTACGGTTGAGCACCGTGTCCTGGAACATCGCCAGCGGCGCGTGGTCCTCGATGCTGAACATGATGATCAGGCCCGAGAACTTGCCCGCGGGATTGGGGATCTGGTAACGCCGGGGGAAACCCTTCACCACCTTGCGCGACAGATGCTCCGAGGTCATCCGTATCAGGTGCACGCCGTAGCGCGGCACCGAGGCGTCCATGCAGGAGTAGAGGTAGAACTCGCCGTCGCCCAGACCGGTGTAGTTGAGAGTGCGCGGACGGCTCGACAGCCGGCCCGCGCCGAGATCGGCGAAGGTGGGCTCCAGCACCTCGATGGCGTCCTCCACGGTGACGAGCCGCTCTACTTCCTCGTTGGTCAGGAACAGCGCCATGACTTCCCCTCCCTATCCAACGGCACACGGAAAGACAAGGCACAAGTATAACGATGCGGCCCCGGTCTTCAGGGATCGACGGGATTGACTACCATGCCGGAAGACACGACCACCACCCTGTTCTTCGAGCTCTTCAGCGGGCTGCCGCGCCAGGGGCCCGGTGATACCGCCAGCACGCTCCGGGCGCTCTCCCTCGTTCCGGATGTCGGGTCCGACACCCGCATACTCGACGTCGGCTGCGGCACCGGCCTTCAGACGCGAGTGCTGGCGCGGAACTCCCCCGCGAGCATCGTGGCCATAGACAACCATCCGCCGTTCGTCGACATCCTGAACGAGGAGGCGCGCCGTCTCGGCCTCGCGGACCGTTTGGAGGCTCGCGTCGGCGACATGAACCGCCTGGATTTCGCGGACGCCTCGTTCGACCTGATCTGGTGCGAGGGCGCCATCTACAACGCGGGCGTCGAGGCCGCCCTGCGTGACTGGAGCCGCCTGCTCGCGCGTGGCGGCCATGTGGCCTTCTCCGAAGTCTGCTGGACCCAACCCGACCCGCCGGCGGAATGCGTGTCGTTCTGGAAGGGGGAATACCCTGCGATACGCGACGTGGGGGCGCTTCTGACCGCCATCGCTACATGCGGATACGACACTGTCGGGCATTTCATGCTGCCCCGGTCCGCGTGGTGGGACGACTACTACCGTCCGCTCGAACAGAACGCGACGGCGTTCCGAAAGCATTACCGCGGGCGCCCCGAGGCACAGGAACTGGCTGACTGCACTCAGCGTGAAATAGACGTCTGGAAGGCCTACTCGGACTACTACGGCTACGCGTTCTTCGTGGCGCGGCCTACTCGTGCGGTGTCTTCGGCAAGACTCTGACCATGGGTTTCGCCGTCCTTCGACTTCGCGCCGCTGACGCGGCGCTACGCTCAGAACGAACGGTTCATGCCAGCTTGCCCGTCCGCCTACTCCGGGGCATCGAACACCGCGGCCACATCGGCTGTGAATCCTTCCAGCAGTGGCGAGGTGGCGACGGTTCCGCGACGGAACACACCGTGCTCGGCATAAGCGCCGCTCTTGAGCACCAGCACCGTAATGGTGTCGTCGCGGGGATCCACGATCCAGTACTCGGGGATGCCGCCCTCGGCGTAGTCGGCACGCTTCTCCACCAAATCGCGTTGCGGGTCGTCGGGGCTCACGACCTCGACCACCAGATCCGCACCCAACCAGTAGCGGTCCTGGTAGCGCGAATCGGAGCGGTGGCGCAGAAGCAGGATGTCCGGTTCCCGGAACTTGCCTTCGCGGATACGCATGCGCAGCGCGGACACCATCGCGACGCCGCCTAGCGGCCTGAGGTAGTCGCGGAACAGTTCATAGAGGAACAAGAGGATGGCTTGGTGCGTGGACGTGGGCATGGGCAATTCCTCGATGTAGCCGTCCGTGAACTCGATCAACCGCCGACTGTAGTCCGTGAGCCACAAGTAGCCCTCGTCATTCCAGGCGCCCTGGCGCGGCAGGGTATCGCGCAACAAGGTGTTCAGCGCTTCCTGGGAGGCGTTGGCGGGTCCGGTCATCCGAGTCATGCCTTCATCCCTTACTGTCGCAGAAGTCCACACGGCAATCCTACACCAGCACCCCTTCCCCTTTCCACTTGGCGATGGTCGCCTCGTCGTAGCCCAGCACGTCCCGCATGATCTGTCCGGTGTGCTCGCCGAGGTCCGGGGTGAGCGGGATTTCTCCTTCGGGCTGGTCCTTGAAGAGGAGGCCGCCGCGGGGGACCTCGAAGGGGCCGATGGGGGAGTCGTCGTACTTCTGGAAGTAGTCGCGGTGGCGGAGTTGGGGGTCCTGGCACAGGTCGGTGCCGTTCTGCACCACGCCGGCGGCGACGCCGGCCGCCTGGAGCCGGTGGGCGACGTCCTCGACGGTCTGGGTGGCGAGCCATTCGGACATGACCGCGTCCAGCTCCCCGGAGTTCCGGCGCCGCTCGACGCAGGTGGCGAAGCGAGGGTCGTCCGCAAGCGCCCCGTTGCCCATGACGCCGCACAGGCGCCGCCACTCGTCGTCGCTCGTCACCGACACCACGCACCAGCGCTCCTCGCCCTGGCAGCGGTAGCAACCGTGGGGCGCGGCGGTGAGGCTCTGGTTTCCCCGGGGCTGGGGGTCGACGCCGTTGATGGCGGATTCCAGGTAGCTGACGCCCAGCGTATAGGCGGTCACCTCTCCCTGGGACACGTCGATGATGGAGCCCTTGCCGGTGAGGCGCTGGCGCAGCAGCGCGGCCATCATGATGGTGGGGCCGGAGATGAAGCCCAGGTGGTCGGGGTAGACGCCCTGGCTGCCGATGGGGCGGTCCTGTCCGGGATGGTTCCACAGGTAGGTCATGCCGCTGAAGGCGTTCAGGTTGAAGCCCCAGGTACCGTACCAGTTCTTGGGGCCGGTCTCGCCCAGTCCCGGCAGCTTCAGGATGATGATGGACGGGTTCGCCTTCCTCAGCTCGTCGTCGCCGAGGCCGAGCCGGCCCAGCACCTGTGGGCGGAAGTTCACCAGCACGGCGTTGGACTTGGCCGCCAGCTCCTTGATGATGCGCTTGCCGTCGTCGTGCTTGATATTGACGGTCATGGACCGGATGGCCAGGTTGCACTCGATGAAGCGCGGCGCGGCGTTGACGTTGTTGCCTTGGCCGTAATGCCGGAAGGTGTCGAGGCCGCCCGGGTGGGACTCCACCTTGATGACCTCGGCGCCGTACTGCGCCAGCAGCCGGGCCGCGTAGGGACCGGCGTAGCCCGTGGTGAACGAGACGATCCGGACGCCTTCGAGAATCCTGTTCGGGATCGGCATCAAATGACTCCCTCCGCCGCCAGCACGCCGAGGTCGGCTTCGCTCAACCCGAGCTCACCGCCCAGGATCGCGCCGTTGTGCTGGCCCAGCATGGGCGCGGGCCGGGGGCCGCGGCGCTCGCCGTCCAGCAGAAAGGGCACGCCCGGCTGCGGGAAATCGCCCAGTACCGGGTGTGACACCGTGCCGAAGTAGCCGCGCTCGACGATGTGCGGGTCTTCCATGAAGTCCCGCGGCGAGTTCACCGGTAGCGCCGGCAGGCCGTGCTTCTGGAGCAGCACCGACAGCTCCTCCTTGCCGAACCGGGAGGTGAACGACGCCACCATGGGGTTGAGCCAGTCCGCGGCCGCCCGCCGCTTGCCGTTGTCCAGCAGCTCCGGGTCGTCCAGCTCCGCCGGGTGCCCCTCCCACATGTCCAGGAAGATGGGCCAGTGCCGCTGGGTGGCGAAGAACGAGATCCAGCCGTCCTTGCACGGGAACAGGTTGGCCGGGGCCACGTGCTGGTGCTGGCTGCCGGCGCGTTTCATGAGACGGCCCTCGGAGGACCAGGTGAAGGCCACGTGCTCGTGCAGCGCCATGCTGGCCTGCACCGAGGCGTCGATATGCGCGCCCAGCCCCTTGTCCTCGCGCTGCCACAACGCCAGCAGGGTGCCGAAGGCGGAGTAGAGACAGGTGTAGATGTGCGACTGGCCGCCCGGGGGCACACACGGGGTCATGCTCGGATCGCCGCTGATGAACAGCAGCCCGCCCATGGCGTTGGTCACCAGGTCGGGCGAGCGGTAGTCACGGTAGGGACCGTCCTGGCCGAAGCCCGAGATGGACACGAGCACGAGTTTGGGGCGGCGCGCCACCATCTCGCCGTAGCCGATTCCCAGATCGTCGAGGTAACCGGGGTCGTGGCTGTCGATGACCACGTCCGCCTTCTCCACGAGGTCGAGCAGGAGCTTGCGTCCCGTGTCGCGGGACAGGTCCAGGGTGATGCCGCGCTTGCCGGAGTTGAAGTAGGCGAAGCGCAGGCTGCCCTCGCGGTTGGCTTGGCCCTTGGCGAACGGCGGCTCGGTCCTGAGGCTGTCCCCCGACGGCGGCTCGACCTTGACCACGTCCATGCCGAGGTCCGCCAGCACCTTGCCGCAGAAGGCGCCCATGGCGGTGCCAAGGTCCAGGACCCGGAAGCCGGAAAGCAGGGCCTCTCCGCTCATTGGCCCTTGGCGCGGGCGCGCAGCAGGTTCTGGGCCATGCGCCAGCGCAACACCTCGGTGGCGCCCTCGGTGATGCGAATGCTGCGCAACTGCCGGTACCACCACTCCAGCGGCAGCTCCTTGGTGAGGCCGATGCCGCCGTGGACCTGGATGGAGCGGTCCACCACCCGGCTGGCCATCTCCGTGCATGTGCACTTGACCATGTACGCCAGGTTGCGCACGTCCTCGCCGCGGTCGTGGCGCCAGGCGCATTCGTAGACCAGGTTGCGCGCCATGTGCAGTTCCATCACCGAGTCGGCGACCATGAACTGGACGGCCTGCCGCTCCGACAGCGGCTGCCCGAAGGTGGTGCGGATCTGGCAGTAGTCCATCATCATGTCCAGCGCGCGCTCGGCGATACCGATGCAGCGCGCGCCGTGGCCCTTGACGCGCCCCTCCTGGAGCCAGCCCTGGGCCAGCCTGAAGCCCTGCCCCACCTCGCCCACGACGTTGCCCGCCGGTATCCGGGCGTTCTCGAAGAGGATCTGGAACGGCGCGTCGCCCATCATGGTGGGCCAGCGCCGCTCGATGGTCACGCCGGGGGTGTCCATGTCCACGAGGAAGGTGGAGATTCCGCCCCGGGCGCGCTTCTCGGGATCGGTGACAGCCATGACCTGGGCGAAGTCGGAAAAGCCCGCGTTGCTGATGAAGCGCTTGGTGCCGTTCAGCACCCAATGGTCGCCGTCCAGCACCGCCCGGGTCTTCATGCCCGCGGGGTCGCCGCCGGCGTCGGGTTCGGTCTGGGCGAAGCACGCGGTCTTCTCGCCGCGGAGCACGGGGTAGAGGTAGCGCTCCTTCTGCTCGTCGTTGAGCTCGAACAGGATGCCGCGCGCCTCCGGGCCGAAGATCGGGTTGTTGCGGAAGGGGATGGAAATGGTCCGGGATACCTCCTCCTGGATCACGCAGCGCGTCAGCAGGTCGAGCCCGGCGCCGCCGTACTCTTCAGGCACGTCGAGCATCCAGAACCCCAGGGCGCGGGCCTTTTCCTGGAGCGGCTTGTACAACTCCTCGGGCATCTCCTCGCCCTCGGGGCGAAACTCCCGCTCCAGCGGGATCAGCTCCCGGTCCACAAAATCGCGCATGGTCTTCTTGATGATCTTGATCTCTTCGGGAAGCTCGAAATCCATTCCTCGTCTCCTCCTTGCTTGCGTCGGCCCGGATGACAGATGGCTGGTAACATAAGCCCGCGTCCGTCTGGAGGTCAAGCTGCCCGCATTGACAACCGCCGGGGCAGTGTCTATGTTTCCTCCAACCCACCCGCGCGAGGCCAACTTATGCCCATTTACGAGTACAAGTGTTCGGAATGTGGTGTGTTTGAGGTGACTCAGCGGATCACGGAGGATCCGTTGGAGGAGTGTCCGACCTGTCAGGGCGAGGTCAAGAAGCTCATCTCGAACACGTCGTTTCAACTCAAAGGCTCCGGCTGGTACATCACCGACTACGGCCGCGGCAAGGGCGCCAACGGGGACAAGCGCGAAACCAACGAAAGCAAGGATTCCTCCGACTCCAAGTCCACGGAGAGCAAGTCGTCCGACAAGTCTTCGTCCGACAAGCCTTCGTCCGGCGACAGCGCCTCCAGCAGCGCGTCCTGATCCACACTCGTTCGTCAAGGACGTCCGGGGCACGGCCCGCGAGCCTTCGGACCCGACGTCCCGGAAGCCGCATCGAATCTCCGCGATCTCGATGGCAAGGACCCCATGATAACGAAACCACTGGGAGGCACCGAGGTCCAGGTACCGGAGATCGGCCTTGGCGTTTGGCAGTACCGGGGTGGCGTCGCGCCGTTGCGGCACGGCGTGGAGCTGGGGGCGAATCTCATCGACACGGCCGAGATGTACCGCACCGAGGACGTGGTGGGCGAGGCGGTGCGGGGCATGCGCGAGCGGGTGTTCATCGCCAGCAAGGTTTCCGGCGACCACCTGGGACACGACCAGGTGCTGCGCGCCGCGGACGCGAGCCTGCGGCGGCTGGACATCGACACCATCGACCTGTACCAGATCCACTGGCCGAGCCGCGGCACACCCATCGAAGAGACCATGGGCGCGATGGAGACCTTGGTGGATACCGGGCGGATACGGCACATCGGCGTCAGCAATTTCTCCACCGACGAGCTGGCCGAAGCCCGCGCGGCCATGAAGCACCACCCCATCGTGTCCAATCAGGTTCTCTACAATCTTCGCCGGCGCGAGATCGAGCGGACGCTGATACCCTATTGCCTGCGCCACGACGTCACGATCATCGCCTATACGCCGTTGGACAGCGGCAGGCTTGCGGGCAGGCCCGGGATGTTTGCCGCAAGGGAGGCCAAGGTCCTCCACGAGATCGCCGGCGAGTACGACAAGACATCCGCCCAGGTCGCGTTGAACTGGTGTACCGCCCACGAGGGCGTCATCGCCATCCCCAAGTCCGACAGCGTCGAGCGCACCGCCGAGAACTGCGGCGCGTCGGACTGGCGTCTTTCCGCGGAAGACATGGCCCGGCTGGACCGGGCCTTCGCCTGACCGCGAAGCAAGGAACTCAATGAACTTTCCCGCGCTTGACCGGACCGGAGCCATGGCTTTCTTCTCCGAGTTCGGAAAAATGATCTACAACCCGCAGGGCATTCTCTACTGGACCCGCAAGGCCCGCTCCAAGGCCCAGATCAACGCCACCATCGGCTCGGCCCGGGGCACCGAAGGAACGGTCTTCCCGGAGGGCGGCAAGCGCCAGATCACGCTGTGCACGCCGCTGATCCATTCGTTCTTCCGCGGGCTGGACACCGAGGAGATCTTCCCGTACACGCCGGAAACCGGCACGCCCGCGTTTCGCTCGGCGTGGAAACGATGGATCCTGGCGCGCGCCGGCGATGAAGCCGAGCGCCTCAAGCGACAGATGCTGACCCCGATCCTGACCCCCGGGATTACCGCCGCCATCAGCATCAGCGCGCGCATGTTCGTGGACCCTGGCCGCTCCGTCATCGTGGCCGACCGCCGCTGGGAGAACTACAACCATGTCCTCGAACGCAACCTCGGCCTCTCCGTAACCGACTTCCCGCTGCTCCGCGACGGCGACCTGAACGTCGGGGGGCTGCTCGATGCCGTCCGGCGCGTATGGCTCGAGCAGGACAACGCCGTGGTGCTGCTGAACTTTCCCAACAACCCCACGGGCTTCTGTCCGTCCGAGGGCGCGGGACGCAAGCTCGTGGCGGAACTGGACCGGCTCGCCGCGTCCTCGGACAAGCGCCTGGTGCTGCTGTTCGACGACGCCTACGAAAGCTACGTGTACGACCCGGCGGCGATGCAGTCGTCCCTCTTCTACCTGTGCCGGCCGCGCCCCAACCTGCTTCCGGTGAAGCTCGACGGCGTCACCAAGGAACTGCTGTGGTATGGCGCGCGCGCGGGCACCATCACCCTGGCCTGTCCGGACGAGTGGCTTGCCGCGGACGACGGCGCGGGTGTCGCCGAGGAGATCGACAACAAGTTCGGCGGCGTCATCCGGGGACTCGTCTCCAGCAGTGCCACGGTGACCCAATCCGTGGCCGCCAAGGCCATGGCGCAGATGGACCGGCTGCTGGAGCAGCGGAGCCGCGCCTTCGAGGTTCTGAAGAAGCGCTACGACACCCTGAAGCACGAGCTTGACACCATGGACACCGACCTCCTGACGGTGGAGCCGTTCCACGGAGGCTTCTTCTGCTTCCTGAGCCTGCGCCCGGAATCGGAACTGCGGGCCACCGACGTGGCCAACCACCTGCTCGACAAGTACGGAGTCGGCACCGTGCCCTTCGAAGGCGAGTCCATGAACGGGCTGCGCCTCGCCTACTGCAGCGTCGAAAGCGAGGATTTGCCGAAGCTGTGCGGGAGTCTGGCGCAAGCCGTCAACGAACTGGCGCGCGGGGACGAGGGAGCACATGGGCAGGCTTGAGGGCCGGGTGGCCATCGTCACCGGCGCCAGCCGCGGCATCGGCCGGGCGGTGGCCCTGGAGTTCGCGCGCGAGGGCGCGGTCCTGGCGGTCACCGGCGTGCGCGACCGGGAGGCACTCGACGGGGTGCGGGACGAGCTCACGGCCATGGGCGCGGAGAACATCGCGCGCATGGTGGACGTGAGCCGGCGTGCCGAAGTGGAGGCGCTGGTGGCGGAAACGGTCGAGCGCTGGGGCCGCGTCGACATCCTGGTGAACAACGCGGGCATCCTGCGGATGGCGCGTTTCGAGGACATCACCGAGGAACAATGGGACGAGACCATGAGTGTGCATCTCAAGGGCACCTTCAACGGCATGCAGGCCGTGCTCCCGGTCATGAAGCGCCAGCGCTCGGGCAAGATCATCAACCTGACCGGACCCGCCGCGCTACGGCCGTCGTCCGGAGTGTCCGACTACGCCAGCGCCAAGGGCGGCATCATCACCCTCTCCTTCAACGTCGCCAACGAGATGAAACCGCACAACATCCAGATCAACTGCATCTCGCCGGTGGCGGACACCCGCATGACCGACGCCATCGCCGAGTTCCGCGAGCAGGCTCAAGGCTCCGCGGCACGGCCGAGCCCGGTTCCCCCCGAAGCCGTGGCGCCGGCGTTCGTATTCTTCGCATGCGGCGACAGCGACTACATCACCGGTGAGGTCCTGGGTTTCGGCCGGAAATGACCCGCACCCGTGACGTGCGAAGCGGCGCGCCGTCCGCTATAGTTGAAGCAGAAGAACGGTCAAGCGGGCCGGCACCGGCGCGCGCGGGGCTTGGCGATACAAACCATGAACGCAGGACGAGGAAGACGAGGTGAAACCATGCTGCGAAGATCAGCGACGGCCTGGGCGGTCGCGGCCGTGTTGACCGCACTGGCGGCGACGGCGGCGGCCCAGCCCATCGGGTACCAGGCGGTGCCGCGGGACGCGTTTCCGGTCTTCGACGACCCGAAGATGCTGAGCGCCGCGGAAGCCGAAAAACAGGAAGTCATCTTCGATCGGGACGTGATCATCGGCGTGGCCCACAACGGCGAGGCCAAGGCCTATCCCATCACCATCATGGGGGTCCACGAACTGGGCAACGACACCATTGGAGGGGTGCCCATCGCGGTCTCCTGGTGACCGCTGTGCCAAACGTCTATCGTGTATAGACGCAAACTCGACGACAAGGTGCTGAGCTTCGGGCACGCGGGCATACTCTTCGAGAACTCGTTCATCATGTACGACCGCGAAACCGAGTCGCTGTGGGTTCACGTCACCGGCGAGGCCGCACACGGCCCGCTCAAGGGCAAGAGGCTCGATTTCATGCCGTCCACGGTGACGACCTGGGCCAACTGGAAGAAGAACTATCCCTTTACCCAGGTGCTGCCGGGATACCGCCGCGGCGGGTTCATGGGCACCTACGTCGGTCCCTTCCAAAGCGACATCCTGGGACTCGCGGTGCTGGTGAAACTAAAGGCCAAGCTCTACCCCTACGGGGTCTTGGAGCGGCAAAACCTGGTCAACGACGAGTTCAACGGCGCCAAGGTGATCGTTTACTACTCACCGGACGACGCCACGGGCACCGCGTGGCGCCGGGAACTGGACGGGCGCGTCCTCACCTTCGAGCAGTCGGAACGCAAGGACTCCCAGGGCAACGCGCTGCTGCGCGACAAGGAGACCGGGAGCCTGTGGTCGTGGCTGCGCGGCGAGGCCGTTGAGGGAGAGCTCAAGGGGCGGAAACTCCGCCAACTCCTGTACAACCCGATCCTGAACGACCGATTCGTCGCCTTCTACCCTGGTGCGCCGATCTTCGACACCGCGAACTAGCGGCTCGACCGGGCCGGGAGGAGCGTTCCCTAGCCTGGACCGCGATTTCGTTATATAAACTTCGGTACAGGAAAGGCCCCGTGCGCGTCGCGTAGCCACGAACCCAGCGGCACGGGCGCGCCCGACAACCGATATCCCGAGATTCGTGAGCGCCACTGCCGACTATATCCGAGAAGCACGAGAGCAAAAGGGTCTGACCTTGGGCCAGGCGGCGGAATCGACGCGCATTCCGCAGTACTACCTGGAGATCCTGGAAGGCGGCGGAAATGATCGCCTGGTGTCGGACCGGCTCTACATGGTCCACTTCCTGCGCACCTACGCCGCGTACCTCGAGATCGAGGTGGAGACGCTGGCGGCCCAGTTCGTGCGCGAGAACCGCGCCGCGGACGCCTTGCCCACGCCTCCCGCGAAGGAGCCCCGTTCCAGGAAGGCGGCCACGGTCGCCTTCCTGTTCGTCCTGCTGATGATCGCCGCCGGCGTGTACGTCTACGATCCCACGCTGGAGAAACTGCTCCATCTTGTACGCACGTTTACGGAACGCCCGACCGTCGAGGCACCGCCCGACAACGCGCGGGAAGTCGCCGTGACGCCGTCCTTGCCGGCCTCGGCCGTCCCTCAAACGCCTCTCCCGAGCACCGAGCCGAACTCGGTGCTCCAACCGGAAGCCGACGAGACCGCGCCTGTTGGCGCCGAGCAGGTGCGAAGCCTGGCCGGCGCGGTCTCGGAGCCCGCGGCCGTGCCCGAGCCGTCTACCGAACCCGTGGAAACAGTGTCGAACGACTCCGCGGCACCATCCGACTCCGAGCCGGCTCAAACCGACGTTCCGCGGGAGGTAGCCTCGGCGCCGGCGGTGGAGCAGACGCCGGCCAGCCAGAGGGCAACAGAAGAGACCGCGGCGGCCTCGGAGACAGCGGAAGGCACCGAGCCGCCGGCCCAGCAAACGCAACCGGACATCGCGACCGCGAGTACCGAGCCGGTGCAAGCCGATGGCGCCGCGGCCGCGTCCACACACACCCTCACCATCGCGGCCGACGCCCGTTCCTGGCTGCGGGTCTGGGTGGACGACAGACCGTCGCGCGACTTCATGCTGGATCCCGGTCAGAGCGCCACGCTGTCCGCCGACACCGGGTTCACCATCACCTTCGGGAACGCTGGCGGCGTGCGCCTGACCCTCAACGAGGAAGAACTTCCGGCCGTCGGCACGTCCGGGCAGGTGGTCCGGAACTACAAGCTGCCGCGCCCCGAGCAGGCAACCCCATGATCGACCTCCGCTCCGACACGGTTACGACGCCCACACCCGACATGCTCAAGGCCATGACCGCGGCCGAGGTGGGGGACGACGTCTACAGCGAGGATCCCAGCATCAACCGGCTGGAGGAAGAGGTGGCGGGCATCCTGGGCAAGGAGGCCGCGGTGTTCACGCCGTCCGGCTCCATGGCCAACCAGATCGCCATCCGGCTCCACACGCACCCGGGCGACTCGGTGCTGTGCGAGGAAGGGTCGCACACCTTCGCCTACGAGGCCGGTGCCGGGGCGGCGCTCTCCGGCGTTCAGTTCGACATCATCCCGTTTCAGGAAAAGCTGTCCGACGCGGCCATCACGAGCCGCTTCCGCGCCGACGGACTGCACGAGTCCCCCTCCGCCCTGATCCTGGTGGAGAACACGCATAACCGCGGCCGCGGCCGCGCCCTGGGCTGCCGGGAGGCACAGCGGATCGTGACGACGGCGCGCGGATTGGGCCTCAAGACCCACTGCGACGGCGCCCGGCTGTGGAACGCGGCCGCCGCCACGGGCGATTCCGAGCGCGATCTGGCGGCGGGTTTCGACACGGTGGCGGTATGCTTCTCCAAGGGCCTGGGCGCGCCCGTGGGCTCCGCCCTGGCCGGCGGCCGCGACGCCATCGCGCACGCGCGCAAGATCCGCAAGCGCCTGGGCGGCGGCATGCGCCAGGCAGGGTTCCTGGCCGCGGCCGCGCTGTACGGAGTTCGGCAGCATCGGCGGCGTCTGCCGGAAGACCACCGCCACGCCGCCGCCCTCGCACACGGCCTGGAAGAATTCATGCACAATGGCAGGCCGCTTGAGGTGGAGATCGCCGACCCAGCCACCAACATGGTCTATTGGCGCGCGCCCGACGGACCGGCCATGGTGGAAGCGTTGCGTGGCAAGGGCGTACTCATGAACCACGTGGGCAACGGCTGGCTGCGCGCGGTGACGCACCTCCAGATCTCGGCCGCCGACATCCACAACGCGATCGAGCGGATCCGCGAGGTGTTGCGCGAGGCCTGAGACGCCGCGCGCCGCCGGTCCGATGACGCAGCGCGGCGTGCCGCGCCGCCGAACCACCGCTTCCCTGACCCAATGCGACCCGAAGACGCAAGATACGTGATCATCGGCGCCGGATTCGCCGGAGCGGCCACGGCCTGCCACCTGGCTTACCGCGGCGCCCGGCGGATGGTGATCCTGGAGCAGGAAGCCGTGGCCGGTTTCCACTCGTCCGGCCGCAACGCGGGCTTCATTCGGCAGGTGCTCTCCGAGCCCTCCGTCGGCAACATGGCGGCGAAATCCGCCGAGTTCATCCGCACCCCCCCGCCCGGCTGGCCCGTGCCGGTCTCGTACGACACCATCGGATGCCTGATCCTCGGGCGCGGGGCACAATGGGAGGCTTTGTGCGGGGACGCGGAGCTGGCGCGCGGGCGCGGCCTCGACGTCGAGTTGTGGTCACCCGAGAAGACGCTGGCGGCCATGCCGCTGATCGAAGGGGGCGCCCTGGACGGCGCCGTGTGGTGCGCCTCGGACGGCGTCATCGACATCAACGCCCTGCTCTCCGGGTATCTCCGGGTGGCCCAGAGAGGCGGCGCGGCGATCCGTTACGGCGAAACCGTGCGCGAGATACGCATGCACGACGGGCGCGTACAAGGCGTCGCCACGGATCAGGGTTTCCTGGAAGCCGACGTGGTGGTGAACGCGGCCGGACCCTGGGCCGGACCCGTGGGCGTGATGGCCGGAGCGGCGCCCATCGCGTTCCATCCGCGGCGCCGGCACCTGTTCGTGACCCCGCCGCTCGACTGGGTCAAGCCCGAGTGGCCCTTTTGCCTCAACGTCTCGGACGAGATCTACTTCCAGCCCAACTCCGGCGGCCTCATGCTGTGCCCATGTGACGAGGAGGACATGCCGCCGTGCGACCCGCCCACCGACATCCGCGCCATGGAGCTGCTGGCGGAGAGGCTGGCGACCGTCTATCCCAAGTTCCCCGACATCGCCATCGCGCGCTACTGGGCGGGCCTCCGGACGTTCAGCGACGACAACCGCTTCGTCATCGGATGGGATCCTCAAGTAGACGGTTTCTTCTGGGTGGCGGGACTCGCCGGCCACGGCGTCACCACCAGCGCGGCGGTGGGCTCCCTGGCCGCCAACCTCCTCTTCGGCGCCGACCCGGACCCCGACTTCTCCCCCGCCCGTTTCGGCTGAGACAGGGAACCCGGTTTACGCCGACCGTTTGACGAGTACCTCGTCGATGATGTGGTACTCCAGGGCCATGGGCGCGGTCATGTAGCGGTCGCGCTGGGTGTCACTCTCGATGGTCTCCAGGTCCTGGCCGGTGTGTTTGACCAGTATCTGGTTCACTTCCTCGCGTACCCGCAGCATCTCCCTGGCGTGGATGTCGATGTCCGCGGCCGATCCCCGATAACCCCCCAGCGGCTGGTGGATCATGATGCGCGCGTGGGGCAAGGCAAAACGCTTTCCCGAAGCGCCGCCGGCCAACAGCAGCGCGCCCATGCTGGCGGCTTCGCCGACGCACACCGTAGCCACGTCCGCCTGGATGTACTGCATGGTATCGTAGATGGCGAGCCCCGCGGTGATCAGCCCGCCGGGCGAGTTGACGTACAGGTAGATGTCCTGAGTGGGATCGTCGGACTCGAGGTAAAGGAGCTGGGCCGCGATGGTGTTGGCCACCGGATCGTCGATCTCCCCCACGAGAAAGACGATGCGGTCCTTTAGCATGCGGGAGTAGAGGTCGTAGGCGCGCTCGCCG
Organism: Deltaproteobacteria bacterium; assembly: GCA_026712905.1. Classification (NCBI taxonomy): domain Bacteria; kingdom Pseudomonadati; phylum Myxococcota; class Myxococcia; species Deltaproteobacteria bacterium. Next base: position 28,908 of record JAPOPM010000159.1, on the reverse strand, counting down.
CGGCCGGTATCCTCCAGGACGGTGGGTATTTCGAATTGGTTTCGCATGGCCAAGAACGCTCAAGGCGGCATGCCGGTGAGCCTCCCCTCGCGGCTGCCGCCACCGACGAGAGCATGGCACGATGAACCCGCGCCTTTGTGGAATATGCAGCCTGGCGTCTACGAACTCAAGAGGTCGTGCCGGTCCAGGAACTCAAGCATGATGCTGACGCAATTCTCCGGTTCTTCGAGTTGGAGAAAGTGTGTCGTCTCGGGCACGAAGTCGTAGTCGACGGTCAGCATGTGACTGAGGTCCAGCGTCGGCAAGTAGGAGAACGGCAACGTGGGATCGGCACCGATGACCTTGGTCGGGGAGCGGAGCTTGTCCAGCTCCACCATCACCGCGAACGGCGCGGCGTATTGGATAATCTGCGCTTCGTAGTCACGCGGACAGCGGAGCTCGTAGCCATCTCCGTCGGCCGACTCGCGGAGGGTCGTCCTCGCCATGAGATCGCACACGCCGGGAACGGCGCGTTGGAATGTCGGCAAATAGGGAAGGAGCTCGGCGAACTGTTGCTCGCTCTCGAACCGGGGTGTGCGGTGGCGTACCATGCCTGCCACGCGGTCGGCGGCGGCATCGAATTCCTCGTAGTTCAGTCCGCGCTTGCACACGGGCGGATCGAACAGGACACGCGCCGCGAACTCGCTGCCCAGATTGGCCGACAAGAGCGTGGTCAGGGCCGCTACGGAATGGAAGACGCCGATCTTGGGCTTGTCGCCGAAATGGTCATCGATGGCCTGGAGAAGCAGGTCGTGGTCGCGGGCGAATCTTGCGACATTGTGACTTTCCGACCTGCTGACCCGGTTCCAGCCGTGGTTTCTCAGGTCGTAGACGACCAGATCGAAATCACCCGCCAGCAGCGACCAGAACGGATAGTAGAGATCGATGGCGAGTCCGTTACCGTGGCTCAGGACCAGCCGTGGGCCTGCCGGATTACCGTGACGCCGCAGGACGATGACCGTGTCATCGTCCACGCGGACGTCAAGGGTGGAAAGCGGCTCCGGCACATTCCACACGGTCTCTGGGGACGTTTCACCCAGTGTGGGAATCCACGTAGTTGATCAAGTCACGCAAGGTAGCGAACTTCGCGGCGTCCGCGGGGGGAATCGAGACGTTGAACGACTCGCCGACCGCCTTGATGAACGCGACGGCATCCAACGACGACACGCCCGAATCAGCGGCGCTGACGTCGGGATTCGCGGGCCGGCCCAGGTTTTCTTCGAACATTTGCTTGATGCGATCTTCGCTCGCTGCCATGAGTGTTCCTCCTTTTCAACAATCCACCCGCCTGCCGAACGGGCCAAGTATGTGCACCCTTCGTTCCACGATGGGCGCTTCGTACCACAGGACGCCGTCGACAAGCAACGCTCAAGGGATGTGAAACCCCTCTCCCTCCGTCCACGGATGCGCTCCCAAAACCGGCCAGTTCACTCTTCCGGCCGGTTCAATGCTTCGATCCAGTGGCGCCGGCGCTCGAACGGGTATACCGGAAGCGCGATCCGGTGCCGCGTCTCCCCGGTGAAGAGACCGGCAAAGGCCAACTCGATCCCTGCCGCGTAGGCGTCCGCCACCGCCTCGGCGAACCCGCCGGCGGCGGCTTCCGCCCGCGCATCAGCGGACGGCCGCCGGAGGCTCGACAGCGCCACCAGCGCAGGGCCATGAGCGGCCGAGGCCGCGAGCGACCACTCCCGCACGACCGCCGGACCCAGTTCCACGTCCGGGCCTATCTCCACGACGACGTTCACCTCCAGCGCCGTCAGCGTCGGGACGGCCTCGCCCAATGCCGCCGGCGCGCGCGCCTGCCGGGACCAGTAGCTTCCATCGGACAGGTCGGCCGCCTCCAGCGCGCGCCCGGTGACGCCGCTCACCAGCACCCGTGACGGCGGCGCCACGGCGATATCGGCGAGGGCCGCCTCCAGAGCGGCCGGAGCGGCCTCCGACGCCCCGTGTTCCGTCAGGAACACGCCTCGGGCCGCGGCCAGCCGCAGCCCCTCCTCCAGACCGAACACGCCGGCCGCCTGCGCGGCCGCAAGCTCTCCCACATCCTGCCCCAGCGCCACGGCTGGACGAATACCCACGCTCGCCCAAAGCGCCGTCAACGCACACTCCAGCGCATATAACGCCGGCTGCGCCCAGACCGGATCGTCCAGGTCCCCGGCCGCACCCGAGCGGCCGAACATCACTTCCAGCAGGGAGCCGCCGCGCTCTTGCCCGAGCGTCGCGTCGCAACGGTCCAGCACCGCGCGGACCACGGGCTCGACGTCGTAGAGGGTGCGGCCCATGCCTACCCACTGACTGCCGTTGCCGGCGTAGACGAAGGCCGCCTTCGCCACCGGACGCCGCTGAGCGTCCGCATCCGCTACCCCCTTCAACTCCCGCCGCAACGACTCGACGTCGTGGAACACGAGCCCCGCCCGGTGATCGAAGTGGCTCCTTCCCACTCCCGCCGTCCACGCCATGTCCGCGAGGACCCGCGCCGTGGCGCCATCGTCCGAGGAAAACTCCCCTGCGCGATCGTCGAGCCACGACAGGTAACGTCGCGCCAGTTCGCGCAGCGCACCGGGCGATTTGCCGGAGAGCGGCAGGACCCGCACGCTCCGGGGTTCCAGCTCGCCTGCCGCGGACGACAGGTCCCCCAGCGGCTCCGGCAACGCGACCACGAGTCCGGCGCCCGTGGGCGCTTCGGGTCCGCCGCCCGGTGCCGCGGCGTCATCGGGCGCAGGATAACCCTCCACCACCACGTGGGCGTTGGTGCCCGAGAGCGCGAAAGCGCTGACGCCGGCTCGCGGCGGGTGGTCCGGGCGAAGCGGCCATTCCGTTGCCTCGGAGACCACGCGCACCGGGAGATCGTCCCAGTCCAGGTGCGGGTTCGGCTCATGGAAGTGCAGATGCCTGGGTATGACGCCGTGGTGCATGGCCAGCACCGTCTTGATCAGGCTCGCGACACCCGCCGCGCATTCCAGGTGGCCGATGTTCGTCTTCACCGATCCCATCAGCAGGGGCCGCGCCTCCTCGCGTCCCCTGCCGTAGGCCGACGCCGCGGCGTTCACCTCGATGGGATCGCCGAGGTCCGACCCCGCGCCGTGTGCCTCCAGGTAGTCCCCCTCCGCGGGCGCGATCCCCGCCCGCGACAGGGCATCCTCGATCACCCGCTCCTGCGCCGGCCCGTTGGGGACCGTAAGCCCGGCGGCGGCGCCGTTCTGGTTCACCGCCGATCCCCGGACCACGCCCCAGATCCGGTCCCCGTCCGCCTGCGCCTCCCTCAGCCGCTTCAGCACCACCATGCCGCAACCCTCGCCCCGGACGAAACCGTCGGCTCCGGCGTCGAAGGTGCGGCAGCGGCCGCTCGCGGACAGCATGCCGGCCTCCCGCATGAACATCGTGACCGTGGGCGACAGCATGGCGTTGACCCCGCCGACAAGGGCCAGGTCCACCTCCCCCTGGCGCAGCGCGGAAACCGCCTGGTGCACCGCCGCCAGCGACGACGCGCACGCCACGTCCACCGGCACCGCGGGGCCGTTGAGACCCAGGACGAACGCCACCCGCCCGGTGGCCACGCTTGTGGTCGTGCCCAGGTATCCGTGAGAGCGGCCCATGGCCAACGCGAGGTCCCGGTAGTCGCCGTTGCTGACCCCGGCGTACACGCCGGTGCGGCTGCCCCGGAGCGTTTCCGGGTCGATGCCCGCGTCTTCCAGCGCGTGCCAGCTCGTCTCCAGCAGCAGCCGCTGCCGCGGGTCCATCATCCGCGCCTCGATGGGAGTGATGCGAAAGAACGCCGCGTCGAACTTGTCGATGTCCTCGATGAAACCACCCACCCGGGACCATTCGTCCGGGCTCGCCGGGTCTCCGACGACGCCGTCCCAGGAGCCCGGGTCCGGGCGTCCGTCGGTCACCGCGTCCGTGCCCGCCTCGAGCTGGCGCCAGAACGCGGCGAGATCCGGAGCGCCGGGGAAACGGCACGCCATGCCCACGATGGCGATGCCGTCGTCGTCCAACCGTTCCCTCGGAGGGGGCTCTGGAGCAGACACAACTTCGGTGGCCCCTGCGCCCGCCTCGCCCAGTTCCCCGGCCAGGTGGTGCGCGAGCGCGGCGATGTCCGGGTAGTCGAATACCACGGTGTTGGGAGCCACGTACTCCCCGGCGAACGCGCGGTTCAACCGGTTCCGAAGCTCCACCGCCATGAGCGAGTCGATGCCGAGATCGAAGAACGCCACCGTGGGGGCGGGCGCCGACGGCAGCCGCAGCACCGCCTGCACTTCCTGTTGCAGGAACGACACGAGCAGTGCTTCCCGCCCCGCGGCCGGGGTCGCCCGCAGCATCGACGGCAGATCGTCCGCAAGGGCCGCGACGTCACCGGCGCCGTCGGAGTCCGTGGACAGAAGCTCCTCCAGGAACGCCGGGGTTTCCTGGACCGCCTCGCCATACGACGCCCAGTCCACGGCCGCCACCATGGCGGAGGCCGGATCCTGCCGGACCATCCGGTCGAATGCCCGAAGACCTTGCTGCGGGCTCATCCAGCCGGTACCCGACGCTTCCAATTGCCGGGCGATGCGCTCCCGCTGTTCCTCGGCTTCGCCGAGCCCGGCCCACGCGCCCCAGGCGATGGTCTGCCCCGGAAGGCCCCGCGCCCGGCGGTGGGCGGCGAGCTGGTCGAGAAACGCGTTGGCCGCGGCATGGTTGGCCTGGCCGGGATTGCCCAGCACGCCGGCCACGCTTGAGAACAGCACGAACATGTCCAGATCGCGGTCCGCCGTGGCCCGGTGCAGGTGCCAGGCGCCCAGCACCTTGGGCCACAGCACCGCCTCGAACCGCTCCCAGTTCTGGTTGCCGAGGGCGGCGTCCGACAGCACCCCGACGCTGTGGATCACGCCTCCGAGGGGCGGCAGGTCCTGTTCGATCCGCTCCAGCATGGCGTCCACAGCCGCGCCGTCGGTCACGTCCGCCAGTTCCACCCGCACCGCCGCGCCGCGCGCCCGGAGGGCGGCGATGGTCTCCGCCACGGCCGGGTCGGGATCCCGGCGCCCGTTCAGCACGATGGCCCCCGCGCCCCGGTCCGCGAGCCACTCGGCCAGCACGCAGCCGATGCCGCCCAGACCGCCGGTCACGAGGTAGGTGCGGTCCTGCCGCAGGCCGCCGTTCGCCAGGGGCGGCGCCGCCAGCACGATCTTGCCCACGTGCCGGGCGGCACGCATGAAGCGCATGGCCTCCCCGGTCTCCGCCAATGGCCAGCGGCTGTGGATCAACGGCCGCACCTCGCCGGCCGCCAGTTGTTCCATCACCTTGTTGAGGGCCGTGCCCGCCCGTGCCGGGTCATCCGACTTGAGAACGTCCAGCTCCAGGATGAAATAGGCCACGTCCGGACGCACCGCGGCCATCTCCTCTTCGGAGAGGATGTCACGCCGGGCCAGCTCCACGAACCGGCCGCCGCGGGCCAGACAGGACAGGCTCGCGTCGATGAAGCCCTCGCCGGTAAGGCTGTTCACCACCACGCCCACGCCCGCGCCGCCGGTAGCGTCCAGGACCTCCTTGCCGAACGCCGTGCTGCGGCTGTCGAACACGTGGGTGACGCCGAGGGACCGTAGATAGGCCTGTTTGGGCGCGCTGGCGGTGGTGAAGCCCTCCGCCCCGGCCGCCTGTGCCAACTGGATGGCCGCGAGGCCCACGCCGCCGGCGCCGGCGTGGATCAGCACCCGGTCACCCGCCTTCAACTCGGCCAACTCGTAGGAGAGAGCGGCCGACACGAACGCGGTGGGGAGCGTCGCCAGCGCCGTCAGCGGCATGCCCTCCGGCGCGAGCGCCACCATCTCCTCCCGGGTGACCACTTCCGGCGTGAAGGTGCCGAACCCCAATCCCACCACCCGGTCTCCGGGCTCGACGGCGGTTACCTCGGAGCCCGTTTCCAGAACGTGGCCGCACATCTCGCCGCCCAGCAACCCTTCCTGGATGAAGCCGAGGGAACGGAACACGTCCCAGAAGTTGAGGCCGGCGGCCTCCACCGCGACGCGGACTTCCCTGGGCTCCAGGGCGCGCGCCGGCACCGGCTCCACGTCCAGCCCCTCCAGGACGCCGCCCGGGTCCGGCGAGACTACCCAGCCCGGCTCGTCCGGCAAGGCCAGCCGCTCCATGCCCGCGCCGGCCCGCACCAGCCGGGCCGCCCGGCGGGAGCCCCTGCGGTAGGCGACGTGGGTCTCGGCGTCCGGGTAGAGGAGCTCCTCGGCAAGCGCCTCCGGCGGCGCCGCGGCCTCCGGGTCCAGGTCGATCATCCGCGGCTGAAGGTGGGGCGCTTCCCTGGCCACCACCTTGCCCATGCCCCAGAGCAGCGCGCCCGCCAGCTCTCCGCGGCTCTCCCGCTCCAGCACCTGGGCGCCGCGGGTCAACAGCCACAGGCCCTTGCCCGGCACCGCGTCCGAGTCCACCACCCCTTGCAGCAGCGCCAGCGCCCCGGCCGCGGCCTGCTTCGCGTCCTCGGCCATCTCGTCCGTGGTGGCCTCCGGCCCGTGACCGTCCAGGCCCGCCGAGTGCACGACGCCGCTCAGCGGCACCTCGTTCGGGAGGCCGCGCAAGAGCGCTTCCCACGACTCGCGGCGCAACGGTTCAACCGCCCTCTCCACGACTCCGGCGCCGTCCTCCGGCGACCGCCCGTCGCTCCCCTCCTTCGCCCCCGCCAGCACCACCATCTGGTTCCGCGCCGCCAGCGCCGCCGCCAACTCGGCCGCCGCCCCGCCGCGGTCCGCGGCCAGTACCCACAGCCCGCGCTCCTCGGCCACCTCCACCGGCCCCTGAGCCAGGACCACGCCCCGGTCCGGCGGTCCGGCCGCGTCCGACTCGTCCACGCCCAGCACGTCGGCCGCGGCGAAGCCCACGTCGCCCAGAGCCTGCCGCCACACCGGCGGACCGGCCAGGGCGTGGTGCGGCCGGTAATGGTCGGCGAACCGCCACCAGCCGTCCAGTTGTCCGAAGGTCAGATCCAGCCAACCCTGGCCGCGCTGGTTCTCGAGAGCGAGGAGTTGGCCCGACGGCGCAAGAAGGTCCCGGCAGTGGGCCAGCGTCTCCTGAAGATAGCGCGTCGCGTGCAGCACGTTGGAGGCGATGAGCAGGTCGTACCCGTGGAGGTCGAATCCCTGGGGCAGCGGCTCCTTCTCGATGTCCAGCACGCGGTACTGGATGGCGCCGCCGGCGTCGCCGAAACGCGCCTCCGCCTCCGCGAAGAAGCCCGCCGAGATGTCCGTGTACGTGTAGTCGAACCGCCCGGCCGGAAGCTCCGGCAACACCGACGCGGTGGCCGAGCCCGTGCCCGCCCCCACCTCGATGACCCGCAGCCGCCGTCCCTCCGGCAAACCGGCCACGAGCACGCGCACCGCATCGGCCAGCATCCGGTTGGCCGCGCGCGCCGCCGGCGCCTTGAGGTACAGGTCCGCCGCCGTGGGCTCGCCGCTGCTGAACAGCAGCGTCAGGGGGTCCGCGTGGCCGCGCAACACCTCTGCGAGGGCGCCCGCCGAGCGCCGGAACAGGCCGATCTCGGTGGTACCGTGTGAGTATAGTCCCAGCATCCGGACCGCGAACGCATCCGGGTCGTCGTGCATCTCCTCGGGCAGCGCGTCCCCGGAACCCACCCGCACCGTGAAGCGCCCGTCCGTCTCCTCGACGACGCCCGCCCGGGCCAGCATCTCCAGCAGCCGCCGGAACAGACGTTGGTGCTCCGGCTGGACTTCCAGCCGTTGCCGCAATTCCTCCGAGTCTACCGCAGCGCCCACCTTGCGTTCCCAGCCCAGCTTGTCCAGGGTCGCGAGGGCATAGGAACGCGACAACCGCTCCAAATCATCCAGCAGGGCCGCCCGGTCCGCGGCCTCCACGCCCTCGTCCGCCATGTACTCCGAGAACAACTTGCCCCGGGCGGCGGCGGGACTCGGGAAGAAGTCCGCCGCCGGCATGCCCGGCGCCAACGGCCGGTCGCGCCACACAATCTCGTACAGCAGCTCTTCGAGGCCTTCCACGGCGGCGAGCAACGCGGCCCGCGTTGCCCGTTTCACCGTATACCCCGTGAACTCGCCCACCAGGACGCCGTCGGGCTCGTAGACCCGCAGCTCGCCGCTCAGCACCTCCCGCGGCTCACCGCTCTCCGAGTCCGGATTCGCGCCCGAAGGCGCCTCGCGCATGCGCACGTGGCACACCAGCCGCTCGGGCAGCCGGCCCTTCAACCACAGCCGGTCCCAGCCGAACGGCAGGTAGGTGATGCCGCCTTCGCCCCCGGCGGGACCGCGGGCCGCGGCCATGACCTGGAAGCAGCCGTCGAGCAGCAGCGGATGCACGTCCAGACCGCTCCCTTCCAGGGCCTTCGGAAGCGCCACCTCGCCCACGGCCTCGCCGGTCCGGGACCACACGGCCTTGAGCGTCTGGAACGCGGGACCAAGGCCGATCCCCACCTCGGCCTTGGCGCGGTAGAACGCCGGCACGTCCTCCGGCGACAGCCCCGCCTTGAGGCTGTCCAGGTCCACCCGCGCCTCGGCGTTGGGACCGCCGGCGCCCGGCGCCACCCGTGCCTCCGCGTGCAGCGTCCATCGCTCCCCGTCGTCGGGGCGGCTCAGGATTCTGACGCGGCGCGACGGCGTGTCGCCGGCGGCGTCGAGCAGCACCTGCATCTTCCGGCCAGCTTCGTCGCCTTCGCCGCTATCGCGCTCGGAGAAGATCAGCGGATTGTGGAGTTGCATGTCCTCCAACACCCCGCCACCGGCCCCCTCCGCGGCCGATGCCGCGGCCGCCATGGCGCCGTAGAGCGCACCCGGCGCCACCAGCCGCCCGAACACCCGGTGATCGTCGAGCCACGAGGGATCGGAGGGAAACACCTCGGTCTCGTAGGTCACCTCGCCGCTGGCGGACTCGTGCCGGTTGCCGAGCAAAGGATGGCCGGCGCCTTGGCGCCGGCGGCGCGGCGCCCGGAACCAATGGCGCTCGCGCACGAAGGGATAGTTCGGCAAGGCGATCCGGCGCCGTTCCTCGCCGCCGAAAAGCCCGGCAAACGACACCGGGAGCCCCGCCTCGTAGGCCTCGGCCGCGGCGGCCACGAAGGAGTCCCGGGCCTCGTCCGCCGGCGTGTCGCGCGGCGGACGCCTGAGGCTCGACAGCACCGGAACGGGGGCCGCCGGCCAGGCCATGGACACGATGGGCCCCAACACCGCGTGAGGTCCGATCTCCACCACGGCATCCACCCCCAGCTCCGCCAGCGTCTCCACCGCGCTCCGGAACGCCACCCGTTCCCGCGCCTGGCGGCGCCAGTAGCCACCGTCCAGCACCTTCCCCGGCTCCGTCACCCGGCCGGTCACCGTGCTGACGAAAACCACCGAAGGCGCGGCGACGGCCACGCCCGAAAGCGCCGCTTCCACGCCGTCGAGGGCGGGCTCCACCACGGCGCTGTGGTAGGCCGGGCTCTTCCTCAGCCGCCGAACCTGCACGTCCTCGCTCTCGAAGCGCGCCAGCACCGCCTCCACGTCCGCCGCGTATCCGCTGATCACCTGGCTGGCGCCGTTGTCCGCGGCGATGCTCACGCCGGGGCCGCCGGCGGCGGCGTTCAACTGCTCCACCGCTTCCGCCACCCGCTCCTCGGTGGCGAAGATCGCCGCCATCGCCGCCTCGCCGGGCAGCGCTCCCATCAGCGCGCCGCGGGCGGCGGCGAAGCGCAACCCCTCCTCGAGGCCGAACCCCCCCGCCGCCTGCGCCGCCGCGATCTCGCCGAGGCTATGCCCCACCACCACGTCGGGCCGGATTCCGAGGCTCGACCACAGCGCGGTCAGCGCGCACTCCAGGGCATAGATGGCGGGCTGCGTCCACGCCGGGTCGTCCAGGTCTCCGGTCCGGCCGAACATCACGTCCAGCAGCGAGACGCCGCGCTCCTCCCGCAGCACCGCGTCGCAACGGTCCAGCACCGCACGGGCCACCGGCTCGGTCTCGTAGAGGTCCTTCCCCATGCCCACCCACTGGCTGGCCTGGCCGGTGTAGGCGAACGCCACTCGGGCGGGCGCGTCCGCGACCGGCGCCGTGGTTCCGCCGGCGCCGGCCAGCTCCCGCAGCCCCTCGCGCAGGTTCGCGGCATCCCGGAATGGCAACGCCTTGCGATGACCGAAATGGCTCCGGCCCACGCTCGCCGTCCACGCCATGTCCGAAAGCAGGGAGTCTCGTGCCCCTCTCCCGGACGAAGGCTCGCCGGCGTGCTTGTCGAGCCAGTCCAGATACCGCCCGGCCAGCCCCCGCAGCGCATCCTCGGTCTTGCCCGAGAGCGGCAGGAGGCGGGTCCGGCGCGCCTCGAGGCCCGCCGGCGCGGCGGGTTCCTCGGCTTGCCGCACGGCGATGGCCCGAGACGGCCCCGCGGGCCAGCGCATCGGCCCGGTCGCGGCCGGAGCGTCGTACCCCTGCACCACCACGTGCGCGTTGGTGCCCGACCAACCGAAACCGCTGATCCCGGCCAGGGGCGGGAGTCCGGGGCGGCGGGGCCAGTCCGTCGGTTCGGCGGTCACGCGCAGGGGCAACCGGCTCCATTCCATCTCCGGATTCGGCTCGCGGAAGTTCAGATGCCTCGGTATCGTCCCGCGCTGCATCGACAGCACGACCTTGATAAGCGCCGCCACGCCGGCGGCGGACTCCAGGTGGCCGACGTTGGTCTTCACCGAACCGATCAGCAGCGGACGGTCCGGATCGCGGCCCTCGCCGTAGGCGGCCCCGGTGGCGCCCGCCTCGATGGGATCTCCCACCGGCGTGCCCGTGCCGTGCGCCTCGACGTAGTCCACGTCCGACGGCAGCACGCCGGCCCGGGCGAGGGCGTCGGCGATGACCCGCTCCTGTGCCGGTCCGCTGGGCACCGTCAGGCCCGGGCTGGCGCCATCCTGGTTCACCGCCACGGCGCGGATCACCCCCCAGATGCGGTCGCCGTCCGCCTCCGCGTCGGCGAGCCGCTTGAGCACCACGATGCCGCAACCCTCGCCGCGCACGTAGCCGTTGGCGGCGGCATCGAAAGTCTTGCAGCGTCCGTCCGGGGCAAGCATGCCGGCGTTGCCGCGCAGCTCGAACAGCCGCCCGGAAAGGATCGCGTGCACGCCGCCGGCGAGCGCCAGGTCCGCCTCGCCCCGCTGCAGACCCGACACCGCCTGGTGCATCGCCACCAGCGACGAGGAACAGGCGGTGTCCACCGCCATGGCCGGCCCCTCCAGCCCGAGGGCGAAGGCGACCCGGCCGATGGCCGTGTTGAAGGAGGTACCGGTGACCGTGTAGAGGCTGGTGGCCGGCTCGGCGGTCTCGCTGGCCCCGAGGATGAGCCCACGGTACTCGTTGTTGCTGATGCCCGCGTACACGCCCGTACGGGTGCCCTTGAGCCGCTCCGGGTCCACCCCCGCGTCTTCCAGCGCCTGCCAGCTCGTCTCCAGCATCATGCGCTGCTGCGGGTCCAGCAGGGCCGCCTCCACCGGCGAGATGCGAAAGAAGGCCGCGTCGAACCGGTCGATGTCGGTGACGAAGGCGCCGAACCGGCACGCTTCGCTCTGCACCGCGGCGTCCGGGAACAGCTCGCCGATGCGCCCGACACCCGACCCCGGGACCCCCTGGGTGATGGCGTGCTCGCCCGCTTCCAGCAGGCGCCAGAAGGAGGCGATGTCCGGCGCGCCCGGAAACCGGCACGCCATGCCGACGATGGCGATGGGCTCTCCGGCCGGAACGGGCGCGCGGGCGCCCCGCTTTGGGGAAGGATCGAAAGACTCTCGGCTCATTTATCTTCTCCGGGTGGCGCTTCCACGCGCACTGTGAGGATATCCGTATCGTGATATTGCTGATGGCGAACCGACGCCGACAGGTGGCGCAACAACCACAGCGACATCTCCGACTCGCCGGGCACATCGCCGGCCTGCTCGGCCAGGAGCGCCATCCTGTCCTGCAGGTTTTCCGCTCCGGGCGCGGCGACGAACTCCAGGATCGCCCCGCCGTCCTGCTTGTACGCCACCAGACGCAGGCGCTGGCGGCCATCCTCGCCGCCGCCTGCATCGCGTCGTTGCAAGAGCGTCAGCAACGACTCCTCGGCGGCGGCGGCGAGGCGGTCCCCCACGGCGGCGTTCCAACCGCTCGCGGAAGTGAAATCGGAGAGAAACTCCCGGATCTTCGGGATCCCGGCGACGTCCAGCTCGCACTCGATCCGCCGCCGGCGCGGTTCCGTCAAATCCAGGAACGCACTCAGGAGTATGGCCGTCAAACCGCCCGCCGTCATCCCGTTGTGGAAGAGACCGCCCGCGAACCCGGCAACATATTCCGGGAACACCACGCCCTGCTGGAACCCCACCCCAACCCAGAAGGCGACGCCGACCACCAATCCCTTGCGGTAATCGATGCCATCCTGGAGGACCATCTTCATACCGATCACGAAGAGCATGGCGACGATCACGCTCAGGTAGGCGCCGACCACCGGAGCCGGGATCGCCACCACCAGGGCGAGAGCCTTGGGAAGAAATGCGAGCGCCATCAGGATGACACCCGCGGCCACCCCGAGGCCGCGGGCGGCGACGCCGGTGAGCTCGGCCACGGACACGGCGGTGGTATAGGCGGTGTTCGGCACCGTGCCGGCGATGCCGGACACCAGGTTGCCGATGCCGTCCACGGCGGCGGCGCCCTGGACCGCGCGGAAATCCACCGCCCGGGGCCGGCGCCACGACGTGCGCTGGGCGGCGATGGAGCTGCTGATGGTGCGGATGGAGCCGATGAGCGCCACCAGCAGGAACGCCGGAAGCAGCACCCAGAACGCCGGCCCGAAGTCGAAGGCGAGTCCCGGCCATTGGCCGTTGGGCAGACCGATCCACGACGACGCCGCGACACCGCTCATGTCGTAGATGCCGAAGGGCGCCGCGACCACGGCGCCACAGGCAACGCCGAGGACCGGCGCCCACAGCCGCAGCGCCCCGGTGGCCTTCAGCGAGGCGCCGAGGATCACCAGGATCGTGACGACGGCACTCACCGGCGCGGCGGCCGCCGGGCTGCCGTCGGGCACGTCCGAGAGCATCTTGAAGACGACCGGCATCACCGTCACGGGTATCAGCATGATGACCGTCCCCGAGACGGCCGGCGTCATGATCCGCCGGAACAGCGACAGCCGCGCGGACAGCAGGAGCTGGAAGAGCGCGGCGACCACGACGAGCGTGGCGAGCAGTGCCGGACCGCCTTCGGCCGCCGCGGTGATGCACACCGCGATGAAGGCCCCGGAACTGCCCATCATGAGCGCCTGACCCATGCCGACACGGCCGAACCGGGCGGTCTGCAACACCGTGGCCGCCCCGCAGATGAAGGTGGCGGCGAACACGGCCCATGCCAGGTGAGCCTCCGCGGCGCCGGCGGCGCGCATCACCACCGTGGGGATCAGGATGGTGACGGTGGCGCTGATGACCGCGAGTTGCAGGCCGAGGCCCAGGGAGAGCACGACCGGAGGCTTCTCATGGGGCTCGTAGCGGATGCCGGTGGTTGTCAAGCAGTTGTCCTCGATTGTGGGTCGATTCATCAAAATATCCCGGCAGGCTCACCGATTCAAACCGGCGCCTGTCACAACGGCGGTTTGTCCGATACAGTGAAGCGACGGGAATCTCACTCAACGGAGGCGGCAGCCCATGCCCGATGACTACAACCTGCAAGGAGCGCCTGAATCCATGCGCGCCTCGCTCACTCGCTACGCCGAGACCCTGAAGGACCTCGCCGGGGACAACGCGCGGTCGCTGATACTGTTCGGCGCCGTCGCCGCCGGCACCTTCAACCCACGGTCGCACACGGCGCGGAGCGTCTTCGTGGTGGGAGCGGTGGACCTGGAGATGCTGCACAAACTGGCGCGGCAGGGGCCGCGTCTGGGGAAGGCGCGCATCGCCGCGCCGCTGATCATGACGCCGGAATACATCGAGTCCTCCCTGGACACCTTCCCGCTCGAGCTCCTGGAGATCGCGCAGCGGCACGTCTGCGTGTTCGGAGAAGACCCTTTCCAGGATCTGTCTCTGCGCGCGGATGATGTGAGACACCAGTGCGAGCGGGAGCTCAAGACCATCCAGATCGGCATGCGGCAAGCGTTGCTGGCGACCGCGGGACGGGACAAGGCCCTGACCACGGTGGAGGTGGACGTGGGAGAGCGACTGCTGCGCGCGCTGCGGGGTTTCCTGTGGCTCCACGGCGACGCCGAACCCAAGACCGCGCTGGACACGGTGGCGGCCATCGAGAGCGGCATCCAGCGTTCACTGCCCGGGGTCCGGAGCGCCGTCGACGAACGGAGCCAGCACGGATGGGAGGAGTTCAAGACCCTCTACGCGGACGTGGACGCCCTGAGGACTCACGTCGATGCGTGGTAGGACGGCACGGCTCGTGCCCGGACTGACGCTGCTCGCATGCCTTGCTCTATCGGCGTTGCTGACGTCGGCAGGCGGAGCGGCCGTGACGGTCCGGGATCCCGGCGCCTACGTCGTGGACACCGCCAACCTCATCGACGCCGGCACCCAACGCCGGATGGAGGGGTGGCTGCGCGAGCTGGAGCAGAAGACCACGGCACAGGTCAAGGTGCTGACGGTGCCGACCACGGACGGCGAGGACTTCGTCGGCTTCGTCCAGCGCCACGCGGAGGCCTGGAAGCTCGGCCGCAAGGGCAAGGACAACGGCGCCCTCATCGCCTTGACCCTGAAGGAACGGAGGGTACGGGTCCACACCGGGTACGGCCTGGAAGGAGTGCTGCCCGACTCCTGGGCGGGCACGGCTTCGCGACGGGTGGCCCAGGATTTCTTCAGAGCGGGAAAATTTGCCGAGGGTTTGTTTGCCCTCACCGTCGCCACGGCCAACCGGGTGGCGGACGCGGGGCGGGTGAAGCTCACCGGCGCGCCGGACTACCGGATCCGCGGCGAACGCCGGCGCGTCACCGGCACGGGTATCGGTGGCTCGCTGATGCCCGTGCTGATAGGGCTGTTTTTCTTGAGCTCTCTGAGGCGGCGGCGTCATCGTACCGCCTGGGGCGGACGCGGCGCGGCTTCCGGCTTGCTCATGGGAGCGGTGCTGGGAAGCCTTCTCGGCGGCGGTTCCCGGTCCTGGGGGGCGTCGGGGGGCGGTCTCGGCGGGGGTTTCGGGGGCGGGTTCGGCGGTTCGTTCGGCGGAGGCGGCGGCTTCGGCGGAGGCGGTGGGGGCGCCGGCTGGTGAGTTGCACGCCGGCGAACGGGGTACGGCCGCTTTGAGGCCGGCGCCCGCTTGACGGCGGGAAGGATCGTGCATACCTCTTGAAGGGAGGGGAAACGCCTTGAACGCGTTGAAAATTCTGTTGATCGCACTAGCGGTCGTGGTGGGCATGGCATTGCTGGCGGGCGGCTGCGTCCTCAGCGGCTACAACCGCGCCATCACCCTCGACGAGGGGGTCAAGAACCAGTGGGCGCAGGTGGAGAACCAGCTCCAACGGCGCTTCGAGCTGATCCCCAATCTGTTGGAAACGGTCAAGGGAGTGGCCAAGCAGGAGGAGAAGATCTTCCTGGGGGTCGCCAATGCCCGCAAGGCGTATTTCCAGGCCGGCTCGGTCAACCAGAAGGCTCAGGCCGCCGCCGGGTTCGAGCGCGCGCTGTCCCGGTTGCTGGTCCTGCGGGAGCAATACCCGCAGCTCAAGTCCAACCAGTCTTTCCTGAAGCTCCAGGACCAGCTCGAGGGAACCGAGAACCGGCTGGCCGTGGAGCGGAAGCGGTTCAACGACAGCGTCACCGCGGTCAACACCTTCATCCGCAAGTTGCCGGGGCGCTTCTACGCGGACTTGGCGGGGATCGAGAAGGCGGAATACTTCCAGGTGGAGGAAGCCGCCCAGGAGACGCCGAAGGTCACGTTCTGAAGAACGTCACACGGCCCATGAAATTTGACTCATCTAACTTTTATGGTTATACTGACGACAGAACCAATTGCGGAAGGAGAGCAACTTGGAAGTCTGGCTCGTCATTGCCTTTTCCATCGCCGTCAGCCTCACCATCGCGTCGTTGCTGGAATACTGATTCCGGCGGCGACGATGTCCCTTGAATGACCGCGCGCGGCGCTACAGGCGCTCCACGCGCGCGGCACAGAATTTATACTCCGGAATTTTCCCGTAAGGGTCCAGCGCCGGGTTGGTCAGCAGGTTCACCGCCGCCTCGGCAAAGCAGAACGGGATGAACACGCAGCCGTCGGGGACGGCGCTGTCGGCGCGCGCCTTGATGTCGATGACGCCGCGGCGGGTGGAGACGCGCACCATGTCCCCGGCGGCCACGCCGAGACGGCGCAACTCCGCCGGCGAGAGGTTGGCCACCGCCTCGGGCTCCAGTTCGTCCAGCACGCTCGCGCGCCTCGTGATGGCGCCGGTGTGCCAGTGCTCCAGTTGCCGGCCGGTGCTCAGGACCATGGGGAACGACTCGTCGGGCTGCTCGTCGGGCGGGATGATGTCCACGGGCACCAGTTTGCCCCGCCCGCTGGCGGTGGGGAAGCCGTCGCCGAACACGACGTCGATGCCGGGCCGGTCCGGCGCAGGGCATGGGTAGGTCACTGAGCTTTCCCGCTCCACCCGCTCCCAGGTGATGTGGTCGAGGGACGGCATCACCAGCTTCATCTCCGCGAAGACGTCCGCCGGTCCGTCGTAGTTCCAGTCGAGGCCCATGCGCCGCGCGATCTCCTGGATGATCCACCAGTCCTGCCGCACGCCGTCCGGGGGTGCCAGGGCGGCCCGCCCCATCTGCACCTGCCGGTTGCTGTTGGTGACGGTGCCGTCCTTCTCGGGCCAGGCCGAGGCCGGCAACACCACGTCGGCGTGAAACGCCGTCTCGGTCAGAAAGATCTCCTGCACCACCAGGTGCTCAAGCCCGGCCAGGGCCTCGCGCGCGTGCCGCACATCGGGGTCCGACATGGCCGGGTTCTCGCCCATGATGTACATGCCCTTGATCCACCCCGCGTGCACGGCATCCACGATCTCCATCACCGTAAGACCCCGTTGCGGGTCCAGCGCCGTCTTCCAGACTTCCTCGAAACGGCGTCGTACGGCCTCCTGTTCCACCGAGCGGTAATCCGGATAGAACATGGGGACGAGGCCGGCGTCGGAGGCCCCTTGGACGTTGTTCTGGCCGCGCAGCGGGTGGAGCCCGGTGCCGGGTCGCCCCACCTGACCGGTGACCAGGGCCAAGGCGATGAGGCAGCGGGCGTTGTCCGTGCCGTGGATGTGCTGCGAGATGCCCATGCCCCAGAAGATGATGGCGGCACGGGCGCCGGCGTAGAGCCGCGCCACCGCGCGCAGTGTGCCGGCGTCGATGCCGCAGATCTCGGCCATGGCCTCGGGCGTGAACTCCGCCACGTGCCGCTTCAGTTCCTCGAAGCCTTCCGTGTGGGCGGCCACGTAGTCCCGGTCGTAGAGCCCTTCCCCGATGATGACGTTGAGGAGCGCGTTGAGCAGGGCCACGTCCGCGCCGGGCTTGAACTGGAGCATCCGGGTGGCGTGGCGCCGCAGCGCCTGGCCCCGGGGGTCCATGACAATCAACTCGGCGCCGCGCCTGGCGGCCTGCTTGAAGTAGGTGGCCGCCACCGGGTGGTTCTCGGTGGGGTTGGCGCCGATCACGATCAGCACGTCCGAGTCCTCGCAAGCGGTGAAGGGCGCGGTCACCGCGGCGGAGCCGATGCCTTCCATGAGCGCCGCCACCGACGACGCATGGCACAGCCGGGTGCAGTGGTCCACGTTGTTCGTGCCGAAGCCCGTGCGCACGAGCTTCTGCACCAGGTAGGCCTCCTCGTTGGAGCCCTTGGCCGAGCCGTAGGCGGCCAGGGCGTCGCCGCCGTCCCGGTCGCGGACCTGTCGCAGCCCTACGGCCGCGGCATCCAGCGCTTCCTCCCAGGAGGCCTCGCGGAAATGGGTGTATGGGTCGGCCGGATCGATATCCGCCGACGCATCCTTGGGCGCATCCTCGCGGCGGATCAACGGCACCGTGAGCCGGTGCGGGTGCGTGACGTAATCGAAGCCGAAACGCCCCTTGACGCACAGCCGGCCGCGGTTGGACGGGCCCGGGCGTCCGCGCACCGCGGCGATGGCGTTGTCCTTGACCTGATAGCCGATCTGGCAGCCCACGCCGCAGTAGGGGCACACGCTCGGCACCTCGGCGAGCGCCTCGCGCTTGTCCACGCCGTCCGCGTCCACCAGCGACGCGGGCATGAGCGCGCCGGTGGGACAGGCCTGCACGCATTCGCCGCAGGCCACGCAGGTGCTGTCGCCCATGGGGTCGTCGAAGTCGAAGACGATCTTGGCGCCGGCGCCGCGGTGGGCCATGCCGATGACGTCGTTCACCTGCACCTCGCGGCAGGCGCGCACGCACAGGTTGCAGTGGATGCAGGCGTCGAGGGCCACGCGCATGGCCGGATGGCTGCCGTCCGGAACCGGCGCCGCACGCGCGGGGAAGCGGCTGTCCGTCACCTCCATCCGCTCGGCCCACTGCCACAGGCGGGAGCCGGCGTCGTGGGCGGTCTCCCTGGAGGGCTGGTCCGCCACCAACAGCTCCATGACCATACGGCGCGCGCTTCGGGCGCGTTCGCTGTCCGTATGCACCGTCATGCCCGGAGCCGGGCGGCGGATGCACGAGGCCGCCAGCACGCGTTCGCCCTCCACCTCCACCATGCACGCGCGGCAGTTGCCGTCGGGCCGGTAGCCGGGCTGCGGGTCGTAGCACAGGTGCGGCAACACCGTGCCTTGGCGCTCGGCCGCCTGCCAGAGGGTCTCGCCGGGAGCGGCCTCCACCTCGCGGCCGTCGAGGGTGAAACGCACGGGCTCGCTCACGGCAACTCCTCCCGGAAGTAGCGGTAGGCGCAACGCACCGAGTTGGGCGCCGCCTGCCCCAAGCCGCAGATGGAGGCGTCCGCCATGGCCGCGCCCAAGGCCGCCAGCAAGGGCTCGTCCCACGACGGCCGCTCCATGAGCGCCACCGCCTTCTCCGTGCCCACGCGGCACGGTGTGCACTGGCCGCAGCTCTCGTGCTTGAAAAAGCGCATGAGGTTGCGCACGACCGCCTTGATGTCGTCCTGGTCGCTCAACACCACCACGCCGTGGGAGCCGACGAAGCAACCCTCGTCGTCCAGGGAGCCGAACTTGAGCGGGATGTCCGCCATGGAGGCCGGCAGCAGGCCGCCCGAGGCGCCGCCGGGAAGGTATCCCTTGAAACGGTGACCGGGCGCCATGCCGCCGCAGTGCTCGTCGATCAGCTCGCGCGCGGTGATGCCGGAGGGAGCGATCTTGACGCCGGGTCGCGCCACCCGGCCCGACACCGAATAGGCGTGGAGGCCCGCGCCGCCGTTGCGGCCCTGGGCCGTGAACCACTCGGGCCCCTGTTCGAGGATGTCCCGGACCCAGTACAGGGTCTCGACGTTCTGCACCAGCGTGGGCCGGCCGAAGAGCCCCGTTTCGGCCACGTAGGGCGGCCGGTGCCGCGGCAGGCCGCGCTTGCCCTCGATGCTCTCGATCATGGCCGACTCTTCGCCGCAGATGTAGGCGCCGGCGCCCCGTCGCGGAACCAACTCCACGTGCGGAACCAACCCTGCTTCCCGCAGCCGCGGTAGTTCCCGGGACAGGATTTCCCTGACCTCGGCGTACTCGTCCCTCAGGTAGAGGTAGGCCGTTTCCGCTTCCACCGCCCAGGCGGCGATCAACACGCCTTCCAGGAACCGGTGCGGATCGCTCTCCATGAAATAGCGGTCCTTGAAGGTGCCGGGCTCGCCCTCGTCCGCGTTGACCGTCATGAGCCGCGGCCCGGGATAACCGCGCACGATCTGCCACTTGCGCCCGGTGGGGAAGCCGGCGCCGCCAAGGCCCCGAAGGCCCGAAGCCGTCACCTGCTCCACCACGTCCTCACGGCTCCGTGTGCCGTCGAGGCACTCCTTCAAGAGCGTGTAGCCGCCCTCCGCGATGTACGCGTCGCAGTCCTTGCAGGCCGGTGGCACCGGGTCGGTCTCTCCACCCCGGACCAGGGCCGTCACCGAATCCACCGTCGCGCGGTCCACGCAGCGCCGCCCCACCCTGGCCACGGGCGCGCGGTCACAGCCACCCATGCACGGTGCCGGCAGCACGCGCGCGCCGTTGCCCAGCGCCCGCGGCAAGTCGGCCAGGAGGCCTTGCGCGCCCATCATCTCGCACACCAGCCCGTCGCACACGCGCACGGTCGGATGCGCCGGCGGCGCGGCACCGTCCCTGTCCACGTCGAAGTGCGCATAGAAGGTCGCCACCTCGTAGACCTCGGCCAAAGCCAGACGCATCTCCTCCGCCAACGCCGCCAAGTGGGCGCCGGACAGGACATGGTAGCGGTCCTGAATCGCGTGCAGGAACTCGATCAGCAGGTCCCGCCGACGCGGCCGGTCCCCCAGCAGCGCGCGCACCTGCTCCAGCGCCTCCGGGTCGACCTGGCGCCCTCTCGGGCGGTTCCGCCCGCGGCCCCGTCCCGCCCCCGGGTGCCTGCGCCGCCGCGGCGGCTCGTGCTTCTCGGCCATCTTCTCAGGCTTCCCGGTTCGACGTCCGTGAGCCGCGCGACCCGCGCCTGCTCACCGACCTTCCTTCTCGAGGCGCTCGATCAGCGCCGCCGCCTCGTCGAGACGCGCGCGCGCTTCCGCCGCCGACCGCGCCACCCGATCCGCCGCGGCCCCTTCACGCACCGCGTCCTCCAGCGTCGTCACGGCGATGCCGAAAACCTTCAGCAAACGGCGTGTTTCATCGCTTGGCATCGAGCCCTCCTTCATGTGTCCAGGCTCGCCGAGCCCGGACGCCCCCGAAACGTCATTCCCGCGCAACAGGCTGTGCCAACACTCCCGAAGCAACGCAGCCCCCGAAGAGTCATTCCCGCGAAAGCGGGAATCCAGGGGTGGCGAGGCGGAGAAACGCCCCTGTAGTTCCCCACCACCGCCCCTGGATTCCCGCTTTCGCGGGAATGACTCTTCGGGGTGGCGCTGCCGCGTCGTGGCCAAGTGGAAGTTGACACAGCCTGTTTCGCGTGAATGTCGTTCTGTTACGTAGTTGCCTCATCAGTTTCGACTCAGCCTGGAAAGCGGGAATGACGTAGCAGGCGAATGCGCCCGTCATGTAGCACACCTGCCCAGTCCCAACGCCTTGAGCTTGACCTCGGACACGCGGCCGTCCTCGTCCCACCCGCGGGCATCGTAGTAGTCCCGGAGCATGGCGCGCAGTTCGTCGCGGGTGAGCCGCGTCCCCTGGGCCACGCCCGTCGCCAGGGATTCCGTCAGCACCCGTGGCGGCAGCGCGTCGTCCTCGGGCTGCCAGCCCTCGCGCTCGTTGAAGCAGCGCTTGAGCGTGTGAATGCGCTCCGCCGCCAGACGCAGCTCGGCCGCGCTGTAATCCCAGCCCGTGACCTTCGCCAGCAGGTCCGCGGCTTCGGCGTAGAAGTCCTGGAAGCAGTTGCGCAAGAACTTGCACACGATCAGCGAATCCAGCGCCGCGGCGAAGTCCTCCGAAGCCGCCACCAGCGCGCCCCGGGGCGGCGCGGAGTCGAGGCGGTCCACCTTGCCGGAGAAGTCCGCCTCGTAGGCGCCGGAGCGGTTGTGGCACGCGCCGCGCGGACTCACCGCCAACCCCAGGGCCATGGTCTTGAGGCTCCGGGGCTCGTAGCCCGGCAATTCCAACCCCTTCACCTGCATGGCCCAGTCCAGCGAACCGTGGCCCAGGACCAGCGCCGCGCGCCGGGAGCCGTCCGCCAAAAGGGCGCCCACCCCCCGGCGCTCCGCCATGGCAGGTATCGCATCCAGCACCGCCTGCGCCGCGCCGAAGCGCAGGTTGCCGGCCTCCGGCAGGAGTCCGCGCTCCGCGCACTCCATGGCCCAGGCGAGGGTGCCGCCGGTGCTGATGCTGTCGAGACCGTATTCGTCGCACAGGCGGGCGGCCTCCAGCACCGCATCGCGGTCCTCAAGGCCGCACAGCGGCCCCAGGGCGAACAGGGTCTCGTACTCCATGCGCTGTTCGCCGCCCGACGACGCCTTGAAGAGCCGCTCGCAGCGAATGGTGCAGGACGCGCACCCGTTGCGCCGGCTGAAGCTGGTTTCGGTCAGGCTCTCGCCGCTCAACGCGTCGGCCGCGGCGAAGGTGGGCTGCTGGAAGTTGCGCGTCGGCAGCGCGCCGAGTCGGTCGAACACCGCCAGGTTGGCCACCGTGCCCACCTCGCGGTACTTGGCGGTGTGGGTCCCCAGGCTGCGCTGGCGCAGGGTGGCGGCGACCGCCGCCACGCCTTCGGGGTCCGCCACCTCAACGTGCTTGCCGCCGCACAGGGCGATGGCCTTGAGGTTCTTGGAGCCCATGACCGCGCCCACGCCGCCCCTGCCCGCGTGCCGGCCCTCGTTGCTGATGGTGGCGAAGCGCACGAGGTTCTCCCCCGCCCGCCCCACCGCCGCCACCCGCACCGCGGCACCCTCCAATTCGTCGCGCACCGCGTTCTCGGTGTCGGCCGCGCTCTTCCCCCAGAGATGGCGCGCGTCGCGCAACTCCACGCCGCCGTCCCGGACGAACAGGTACATGGGCTCCGGCGCCCGGCCGGTGACCACGAGCGCGTCGACGCCGACCGCCTTGAGCGCCAGCGCGAAGAAGCTGGACGAGAGCGAATCCGCGATGAAACCGGTCAAGGGCGATTTCGTCACCACCGCGTACTTGGCCGTGGTGGTGAGCCCGGTGCCCGCCAACGGCGCGCTGGCGAAGACGAGAGGGTTCTCCGGCGCCAGGGGTTCCACGCCCGGCGGAGCGAATTCGTAGAGCAGGCTGGTGCCCAGTCCGATGCCGCCGACAAAGCCGCGCAGGCGTTCCTCGCCGGTCTCGCGCCACCGGTGACGGCCCGAGTCGAGGTCCACGTGAAGGAAGCGGCCGTGAAACCCGTGCACGGTCATCCTCCGGCGTCGCTGGAAAGGAGCAAGACACGGTCTCCCGGCGCCACCCGGCGGCTGCCGTCGCGCACGAAGTCCCGGCCGTTGAGGTTGCACACGTGGCCGGCGGTGAGGCCGTCCGCCGCTTCGTTGAGGACCGGACCCACCAGCGCGGGCAGCATTCGCGCCAGCGCGGACCATACGTGGGCCAGCGTGGCCGAATCGGGGAGATCCACGGACACGCGGCTCGTGCCGGCGCGCAGGCGCGCGACCCCGAACAGCTCGACCTCGCATCGGCCGCCGGCGGGGCGCGCCGAGGGATTCGCGGCCGCCCGCCACCGCGCCAGGGCGCGCTCGTAGTCGTCCGGGGTGTTCATGTTGAAGAAGCTCGAACCGTCCGGATCCAGGACGCGGATCTCGTCCTCCTCCAGCTTGAGGGTGCGCACCTTGTCGTAGAGAAAGACCGGACGCAGTTCGCCGCGCCGGAGCTGACCCTCCAGCAACGGCAGCACCGAGCGCCGGTACACCGCGTGGAGCGGCTGAAGGCGCCCCTCCCAGTGCGGCACCACCACGTCGTGCCGCGGGAGCCGGGCGGCCAGGTGGGAAACCAGGGGAAGACTGAGGAACGGCACGTCGCAGGAAGTCACGAACGCGGCCGCACTCCGGCACTCCCGAAGGCCGTAGCAGAGGCCGCCCACCGGCCCCTGATGGGCTACCTCGTCGCGCACGAGAGTCACCGGCAGTTCCGGCAACTCCTGCCCGGGCGCGGCGACGAGCACGATATCCGAAAACAAGGTCGCCAGCCCGCGGATCACGAGCGTCACCAGAGGCTCTTCCCCGAACGGGAGCATGGCCTTGGGCCGGCCCATGCGGCTGCTCCTGCCGCCAGCCAGCACGACGGCCGAGCCGACCTTGTTCGATTCAACGCTCATGATACGGTGCGAGCCCCGATGTCCGACGCGAGACCCTCTCCCCCAGGGTCTCAACTGCATGATTCCACGACGGATACACGAGCACAAGCTCAAGAACAGAGCCGCAGGCGCAACTCTTGAAGGGCCTGCTGGAAGAGTTCGGGGTCCTTGGAGAGGGCGGTCTTGTAGAGGGCGTAGCGTTCGTGGCCGGCCCAGCGGCTCCATTCGGCCGGGGTGACTCGCGTCGATTCCGCGGCGCTGCGCGCGGCCACCGCTTCCGGCACGGCGGCAGCCGCCCACGCGGCCGCATCCAGCACCGGACAGCGCTCGGCTTCGACGCCGGCGCGAGCATGGGCCAGCGCGTCGAGGAATGCCGCGAACACCCGCCGCTCCTCGTCCGTGTCCGCCGGCAGGTGGCACAGCACCCACCGCTCTTCCATGCTGAAGGCGCGCCAGGTGTTCAAGGACACTCGGATTCCCGTCACGTCGAGCTTCATGCGCACGTGGAACGGCAGCCGCTCCAGGGTAGGATAGAACGCCGCTTCGAATTCAAACCGGTAGAACATCCGTGGTCACCGCACGCGCTTCACCTGAATGCCTGCTCCCGCGTCCCCTTCAGGAAACGGATGCCCCATACCATGACGATGGAGATCACGAAGTTGCCGAAGGCGATCATGAACGGGATCGTGTAGTTGCCGAAGATATCGTGCAGGAAGCCGCCGAGCCATATCCCCACCGCGCCGCCGACGCCGATGCTCAGGGTGAAGTAACCGTATATGGCGCCGAAGTCACGACCGAGGAAGACGTCCGCGGAGATGGCCGAGAGCACCAGCGCACGGGAGCCCTGGCCAAGTCCGTAACAGGCGGCGTAAGCGTAGAGCAAAATGGGTTGGGTGGTGTCGCCGGCCGCCACCAGCGCCAGTATCCCCGCCGACGACACCAACTGTACCAGCGTGTAGGTCATCTGGTGACTCAGCACGTCGGTCAGGAACCCGAAGAGCACCCGGCCGAAGATGCTGAATACCCCCATGAGGCCGAGGATGGAGGCGGCGAAAAACGCGTCGTAGCCGATGTCCACGGCGTGCGCCACCTGGTGGTTGGTGATGATCTGATTGCCCATGCTGGCGAACACGCGCGACACGAAGAGCAGCCAGAACATGGTGCTGGTCAAGGCCTCCCAGACCGTCCACTCCCCACCCCTCGCCGCGGGCTCCGCCTCGGCCTTCCGCGGTGTGATCCGGTCGCGCGGCATCAACACGCCCGAGGGCAGCACCACCAGGACAAACGCGAACACGCCCATGGCCACGTAGGCCACACGCCAACCCCAGATGTCCACGAAGAATTGCGCCACCGGCAGCAGCACGGCGATGCCGAGGCCGCCCCCGGCCCACGCCAACCCCATGGCCAGGCCCCGGCGCCGGGTGAACTGGCGCGCGATGATGGCCACGTGGGGGACCATGCCCATGAGCCCGAGTCCCAGCGCCGTGACCACCCCGACCCATATGTAGAGTTGCCACAGCGATGTCACCGTGGCGCTGAAGCCGAGGCCCACGGCGAGCAGAATCCCACCCAGCACGAGGGTCTTGCGCGAGCCCCAGCGGTCCACGAGAGAGCCCGCCAGCGGCATGGAGAACCCTTCCACCAGCACCGAGATGGACAGCGCCGTGGCGGTGACGCCCCGGGACCAGCCGAAGGCATGGAGCAGAGCGACATAGAACACCGCGTAGGTGCCGCGAATGCCGCGATTGAAACCCAGGTGCAGAAAGGCCAGGCCGACCTGGCCGACACGCTGGGCCGTGGTGGGAGTTGAATCTTGAATGGGCCTCTACCTCCTGAGGGAACTCTGATCGCCACCTGCGAGAAAGGCTGCGTCGTTGAGGTCCGGGACGGCTGCTACAAGAACTCGTCCGTCCAGGCGTCGTACCGGTCCTGGTCCAGGACGAGCCCCATCAACTCGGCGGACGCGGCCTTGTCCTTGAGTCCGGCGGGCGGGTGTCCGGCGCGCAGGTGCGCGTAGGCATCCTGAAGCGCGCGCACCGCCACCTGGAACGGCATGTGGCCCTGGAGAGCGATACGCACGCCGTTGGCGGCCAGGAATTCCCGGTCGTGCAACTCCGGCGGGGTGGTGCCCAGCACCACCGACAGGGACGTCATGGCATGGATGGCCGCCACCTGCTCGCGCAACCGCACGCCGGTGAAGAACACGCCGTCGGCGCCAGCCGCCGCGCACGCCTTGACGCGTTCGGCCAGGGCATCCACGCCTTGGGTCGGGAGCACGCCGGTGCGCCCCAGCACCACCAGTTCCGGGTCCGTGCGCGCCGACACCGCCGCGCGCACCTTGCCGGCGAACTCTTCCAGCGAAATGAACTCGTCGCGCTCCTGTCCGAAGGCCCGGGGGAGCCGCGTGTCCTCGATGGTCAACGCCGACACGCCCGCGGCTTCGAGCTCCGCCACCGTGCGCATCACGCTCAGGGCGTTGCCGTAGCCGTGGTCCGCGTCCACCATCAACGGCAACCGGCCCGCGCGTGTGATGCGCCGCGCCTGTTCCGCGAACTCCGTCAGGGTGAGGACGACGATGTCCGGCGCCGCCAGCACCGTGGCCGAGGCCGTCGAGCCCGCCAGCATGGCGATCTCGAAGCCGGCGGCCTCGGCGAGCCGGAAGGATACCGGATCGAAAACGGAAGCGGGGTAGTAGCACTCACCGTGCTGGAGCAGCTTGCGGTACTGCCGGCGGCGGTCGGTGGCGGTCACGGTGTTCTCCTCGACGCGGGTGTATGTTCCGTGCCCGGTCGAGTCCCGAACACCACGCCGCTTCTCAATGGCTCGGATTCAATCGCAAATAGTCGTAGCGGTCGCCGGACACGACGCTCACTTCTTCGACCCGGACCCCTTTGAGAACGTTGAGCGGGACGCTGACTCCGGGGACGCCCAAGGCCCAGACCTTGCGGTAGAGGTCCGCAAGGCCCTGCACCGGCGCGCCGGCCACGCCCGCGATGAGCTGCCCGGCCTCAAGGCCCGATCGCGCCGCCGGCCCTCCCTTCGATACACGACGGACCATCACGTGTCCACCCACCGCTTCCATTTGCGCGCCGAGCCACGGCCGCCGTCGGGTGGCGGTGAAACCCTTCACCGTCAGGTCCGAAAGGATCGGTTTCAGCAGGTCGATGGGTACGAACATGTTGCCCGGCACGGGCTGGCCCGGGATCGCCTCCGGCACCTGCAGCGAGCCGATGCCGAGCAATCGGCCGCTCCGATCGATCAACGCGGCGCCGCCGAAGTTGGCGTGGTGCGGCGCGGTGAAGATCGCCTTGTCCAGCAGGTATTCCCAGTAGCCGGCGAACTCCCGGCGCGAGACCACGTAGGCGCCCTGCCCTGACGGACCGTTCTCCGCATGGCTCAGGATCAGCACCTCCGCGCCCTTGTCCACGCTCTCCGACAAGCCCAGCGACAAGGGCCGCGCGCCTCCCACCGCGGACAAGGCGCGGAGCAGGCCGAAGCCCGTGGCATGATCGTAACCCACCACCTCCGCCGCCACGGTCCTTCCGGCGGAGTCGGTGACCTGTACCTGGGAAGCCTCCAGGATCAGGTAGCCGATGGTGAGCACGAGGCCGTTGGAGTCGATGAGCACGCCGCTGCCCTCGCGCAACGGCCCGAGGGTGCGGGCCGTGCGCGCCTCCGCCGGCACCTGCGCGCGCACCTTCACGACGGCGTCGAGCGTTTCGGCCGTGAACTCCTGTCCCAGGACCGCGGCGGGAACCGCCAGGAACAGGACGAGAACGACAAGGATAACCCGCTGGCTCATGAGACACCTCCGCGGCGCCCAATGTCGGATGCGCGCTCCCGTCACCGGATCGAGCGCGGGCGCCATCCGCGTGGTTCGCATCTTACACCCTTTTTTGCGCGCATGCTGCGCATCACGGGCCGGGAAATTTGACACGGTCGCCTTGTCGATGGAGGATGAGACATGCTTCGCATCGGCGCCAGCAGTTGCCTCCTGGGGCACCGGGTCCGTTACGACGGCGGCCACAAGCGCCACGGAACCGTCACCGAGACGTTGTCGCACTACTTCGAGATCATCGCCGTGTGTCCGGAAATGGAAGTGGGGATGGGGGTGCCGCGGGAGCCCGTCGACCTCATCGGAGACCCGCTTGCGCCGCGCATGATGGGCCAGCGTTCCGGCCGGGACTGGAGCGGGACCATGGAGCGGCATGCGCGGCGGCGGGCAGCCGAAATGGAACGCCTCGGGGTATGCGGGTTCGTGCTGAAGACGGGGTCGCCGAGTTGCGGGCCGGATGGAGTCCCGGTGCGCGCGCGGTGGGGCGAAGCACCCGTGGCGCGCGGCCTTCACGCGCCGCCCGCCACCGCCCCAGGTACCGCCAGCGGCCTGTTCGCGCGGGCATTGACGGACGCCCTGCCCCTGTTGCCGGTGGAAGCGGAAGACCGGCTGGACGACGCGTCGGTGTGCGAGCATTTCATCGAGCGGGTCCACGCGTATCGGGAGTGGCGCGAGTGCGAAGCCGAAGGGCCGTCCATGTCGCGGCTCCAGGACTTCCACGCCTCCCACAAGCTCACCTTGCTGGCGCACAGCGAGACGCACCTGCGCCTCCTGGGACGCCTGCTGGCGGAAGCCGGCGACGATGCCACCGAGGCCGTGGCCACGCGTTACGGCAGCGCCTTCATGGAAGCGCTGAAACAGCCCGGGACACGGGGGACCAACGCCAACGCGTTGGAGCACCTGGCGGGCTTCCTCTCCGCGCGGCTTGACCGCGACAGCCGGCAACGGCTCGCGCTCCTGGTGCACGACTACCGCGTGGGAAAGGTCCCACTGTCCGCGCCCGTGGCCCTGATACGCCGCCACGCCGCCGAACATCAGGTCGACTACGTGCTGCGGCAGAGCTTCCTGCGCGCACCGGCAACGCGGGATCCGCTGTAGCGGCAGGTTCCGCCGGCACTAGGAGCCTGCGCCGTAGAAGACTGGTTGAATTGTCACGCCCCCGGATCGTCATTCCCGCGAAAGCGGGAATCCAGGGGTGGTGGGGCGAGGAACATGCCGCTATACCCCGCCCAACCCCTGGATTCCCGCTTTCGCGGGAAT